>CAZZGS010000005.1:9620-25767 GCA_964653845.1 uncultured Bryobacter sp. | reverse complement strand
AGTTTACACAAAACGTTCTCAATGACACAAAGCAGTACAAGCTTGTCCTGGACAAGGCTGAAGACCGGGTGGGGCTGCCAGCGGATGTCAAAGAGATCAGTTTGCAGCGATCTTCGATCGAGCCATTTCTGATGTTGAGCCCGCGCCGGGACTTGCGGGAGAAGGCCTTCCGGGCTTGGGCCAAGCGTGGGGATAACGACAACGAGTTCGACAACAAAGCCCTGATTCGTCAGATTCTCACGCTTCGGCTTGAGAAGGCGAAGCTGCTTTCTTACAACACCTTTGCCGATTACGTTCTCGATGACGTGATGGCAAAAACGCCTGCGGCGGCCAGCGCGCTAATGGAAAAAGTTTGGAAGCCGGCAGTGGCGACAGCACAGCTTGAGGCGGCTGCCTTGACTCAGGCTATGCGCCGGGACGGCATCGAGGGGCCTCTTGAGCCCTGGGACTGGCGTTACTACTCCGAGAAAGTCAGACTGGCAAAGTATGACTTGAACGAAGAAACGATCAAGCCCTACTTCACACTTGAGAAGATGATCGAAGCGGCCTTCTATTCGGCTAAACAGCTTTTCGGGATCGACTTCGTTCTGCGCAAGGATCTTCCCATCTACGATGCAGACGTTCGGTCTTGGGAAGTAAAGGGCAGAGACGGCAAGACGATTGGCATCTTCTATGGTGATTACTATGCCAAGCCAAACAAGAACTCTGGGGCGTGGATGAATTCGTTCCGCGAACAACAATACTTTGGCGGGGCCGTATTGCCGGTGGTGATCAACAACCTCAACTTCAACAAGCCGGCCAAGGGTGAAGCCTGTCTGTTGAGCTTTGACGATGCCAAGACACTGTTTCATGAGTTTGGTCATGGGTTGCACGGGCTGCTGTCGCAGGTGAATTATCCCTACTTCTCTGGAACCAGCGTTGCCCGCGACTTTGTAGAATTGCCAAGCCAGCTTTTTGAATACTGGGCGGCTGAAAAGTCAGTACTGTCGAAGTTTGCCAAGCATTACAAGACGGGTGAAACAATCCCGGATGCGCTGATTCAGAAAATCGAGAAGGCTCGCAATTTCAATCAGGGTTTTGCGATGGTCGAATTCCTGTCGAGCGGGATCATCGACATGAAATGGCATTTGCTTACTGAGGTGAAGAACCTCGACATACGGGAACAGGAAGAAGCATGGCTCAAGGAGATCGGGATGCCGCGTGAGATCATCATGCGCCACCGCTCCCCACACTTCACCCATATTTTCTCGAACGATTACGCAGCTGGGTATTACAGCTATTTGTGGGCACAGGTTCTTGATGCCGATGCCTTTGAAGCCTTTAAGGAAGCCGGGAATCCTTTTGATCCGGCCACAGCAGCCAAACTCTACAAGTACATATACTCAGCCGGTGGAGCCACCGATCCGATGGAGCTTTACCAAGCCTTCCGCGGCCGTCAGCCCGACCCCCAAGCATTGATGCGAAAACTCGGCTTCGCGAATTGATAGGATAACGAGCATGAGTTCCCGTCGCTCGCTGCTCCAGTCAGCCGCAATCGCCGCCACCGCACAGTCGCTGGCAACCCGTCTTGATGCCGCCTCACAGGCCGCACCCATGAAGGGGAATATCCAGCATTCCGTATGCAAGTGGTGCTACCCGAAGATTTCACTCGAGGATCTGTGCAAAGCGGCAAAAGGAATCGGCCTCGGTTCAATCGAACTCCTTGGGCCCGACGACTGGCCCACCCTGGCCAAACACGGTTTGACTTGCGCCATGACCACTGCACCAAACATTGATGGCCTTGGGGGAATTGCAAAATCCTTTAACCGGATCGAGCATCACGACAAATTAGTACAGGTTTATTCGGACTGGATTCCCAAAGCCGCAGCCGCCGGCGTTCAGAATTTAATCTGTTTTTCTGGTAATCGCGATGGCCTCGACGACCAGAAGGGGCTGGAGAACTGCGCCATTGGGTTAAAGAGGCTAATGCCTCTGGTAGAGAAGCATAAGGTGAACCTGGTGATGGAGTTGCTTAATTCCAAGGTGAACCACAAGGATTACCAGTGCGACCATACGGCCTGGGGCGTGGAGCTTTGCAAGCGAGTGGGCTCAGAGCGTATGAAACTGCTCTATGACATCTATCACATGCAAATTATGGAGGGCGACGTGATTGCCAATATCCGCCAATACAATCCTTACTTTGCCCATTACCATACGGGTGGTGTGCCGGGCCGGAACGAGATAGACGAATCGCAGGAGCTCTACTACCCGGCCATCGTGAAGGCTATTGTCGCCACCGGGTTCAAAGGTTTTATCGCGCAGGAATTTATTCCAAAGCGGGCCGATGTGCTGGCATCCCTGAAGCAGGGGGTTTCAATTTGCGACGTCTAGAAGCAATAATTTGAAGAGTTTATTTGTAAATATTGAGTTTATTACTTTTACTTTATCGCAGGAATAATACTGAGCTTTGATGGGTGCATCAACCACCACTGGAAAGCTTCTATAACACTGAAATAAATAAAGTTAAATTCTGTTAGCCCCCTCAGACAACACTTTGATAGGATAAGTTTACCTTGAGAATTCATCTAATTAACCCAAGTGATATTTCCTTCGGAAGAGGAGTCATCACACCCCGTTGGCTCTACGTTCTGGCCGCGGCGACTCCGCGGCATTATGGAGATCCCCAAATTGTGGACGAAACCCTGGTCCAAATCGACTTCAGCACCATCCAGAAGGGCGACATCGTTGGGATCGGCATCCATACGGCCAACGTTTTGCGCGGTTATGAAGTAGGCCGCAAGGCCCGCGAGATGGGGGCATGGGTAGTGTATGGCGGCATTCACGCCACGCTTTACCCTGAAGAGAGCTTCGAGCTGGGTGGCGGCCATTCCGTCGTTAAAGGCGATGGCGACGATGTCTGGGCTGGGGTCATCAGTGACTGTGTGGCCGGAACTCCCGGACATATTTACGACGGCGGTCGAGTGGGCGCGGATCGCTTTTTGGAAGCACGCTGGGACTTGCTGCCCGAGAAGGGCTACATGTTCGCGTCGGTGCAAACCGTTCGCGGCTGCCCCAAGCATTGTTCATTTTGCAGCGTTTGGCGGACGGATGGTCAGAAGCCACGTCAGCGGTCAACGGACAGCGTAATTAACGAAATTGTTGAACTTCGTCGAAGCGGATATCGCTTTATTACTCTATCCGACGACAACTTTTACACGGTAACGCTTACCGATCTCGAATTAGCAGAAAAACAGGGAAATCCAGCCCGCATCCTGGAGCTGAAGACCCTTCGCGAAGAACGTTTTGAACTGATGGAAGCGATGGCGCAGTTGCCTCATGACATGGTGTTTTTTACACAGATCACGATGGAAGCGGCTGAAGACCCGGAATTCCTCGATGCTATGTCACGGGCCCGCATCAAGGGCGCGCTGGTAGGAATTGAAGCTGTAACACCTGAAGGTCTGAAGGCAGTCTTCAAGGATTTCAACTGCTCTGGCGAGCAGTTGGTTACCCGGTTGAAGGAATTCAGGAAGCACAACGTGCATGTACTGGGTTCGTTTATTTTCGGTCTGCATACAGATCGCGCCGACACTTTCGAGGCTACGGCGAAGCTGGCTCTTGAGGCGGATATCACGATCGCTCAATTTGTGATGATGACACCGTTTCCTGGGACGGTCGACTTCCAGAAGTGGGAGAAGGAACAGGGCGACGACGTGCAGAAGGTGGACGGAATTCCGATCACCCGCTACTGGCTTATCCCGTCGGAGAAGCGCCCCAAGCTTTACACTCCGCACCCGACAATGAACCCCGAAGAAATTCGAATGCGCACGCAGGGGGTATGGGACAAGTTCTACGAGAGCGGCCCGGTATGGAAGCGTGCCGGTTGCGTCAAGAGCTTGAAGGCGAAGTTGGCCTTCTTCCTAATCTCGAAGCTGTACCGCCAGATGTACGCCAACACCGGCATTGCTACCGATAGCGCCCGCCGCAAGAGTTCGACGAACTCTGCCAAGTGGCTGACGCTGCCGCTGGTATGGATCTTCCGTGCCAAGCCGATGCCTGAGTTGAAGAAGCCGTCACTTACCGCTTCAAGGCCCTTCCCGATTCTGGGCTAAGAAAGATCGATTCAAAGGGGCGGTGCTCAATTCGTTGAGTACCGCCCCTTTTCTATTTCTACTCAGCATCCCAGCGGAAGCGAAGCACTGCTATGGTGCCGAAGACCAGGGTACTGAGAAGCAGCACGCCGATTGGGATCAAGGCTTCCTGCAGACCGAGGCCACGCCAAACCATCGCATCCAAGCCATCCATAGCCCAACGTGGCGGGATGAATTTGGTGAGCGTCTGCATCCAGGCCGGGAAGATGAAGCTGGGCACCCAGGCACCGCTCAGCATCACCATCAGGAGGGTGGCAAGGGTGGCCAGACCGCGTGCAGCCTCTGGAGTCTTGCCAAGAGCGGCGATCAGCATGCCGTATGCGGCTGTCATCAGTGAGAAGGCGGCACAGATGCCGAGGAAGCCGATGATGCTGCCTTCTATCTTCACGCCGAAGACAATGCGCGCGAAGGCGAAGACAACGGCCAATATCAACATGCCGACCAACATTGCACTGAAAGCTCGACTGCCGAGGAGAACACCTTTCGATAAAGGTGCGGCGCGAAACCTTCGCCAAAGCCCACGCTGGCGCAAGAGCAACATTCCCAGCCCGACATCGATCCCCATGAACAACATGAACTGAATGGCCATGCCGCCAAAAGAGTGGGCATAGGAGTTGTAAGGAACGCCAACTCTGGCCGCGAGAGCTTTTTCTTTCATCTCGAAGGGAAGACTTAGGCCGGTAGCGGTGGTCTGCTGGCTGAAGGCTTGCCTGGTGACAGATTGCATCACTTGTCCGGTCAAGAGGCCCTGCACCATCCCGGCTTCCAGCTTGTGTGAAGGGTCGTAGAGTACAGTTACTTCAGGCTTCTTTGATCCACCGAAGAGGGCCTGAGCCGCCGCTTCAGAAAAGCCGGGCGGGAAAAGTAGAGCGACGGGTACGCGGCCTTTTTTGACCTGGCTCTGGGCATCGCCTAGATCGGAAGCAGAGACATCGAGCATCGGGTCTTTTTGCAAGGACTCCATGATCTGCCTTGTGACCTTGCCGGGTTGCGGATCAACCACCAGCACCTTTATCTTGCCGCGATCTGCCGGCTTACCCATACTTCCGAAAACATAGCCAAAGAAGCTACCGATCAGGATAGGGGCGGCAAAGGCCATGATTACGGCTCGCGGGTCGCCAAAGAAGATGCGCAGGTCTTTTCTTACTAATGCCCAGAATGCAATCATGCGTCTCGCAAGCTCCTTCCAGTCAACTGCAAAAACACGGTCTCAAGGGTAGGACGTTCGGTCGCGACATGCGAGAAAGTACCACCGTTGGCGTTTAGCCACTGAAGCAAATCAGGTAGTGTATCGAGGCGCTGAAGGCCCATGCGCAACTGCCGCTGGTTCAGTGAGGCCTCGCGCACCATAGAGCGCAAAGCTTCGAGTCCGGCGAAGCCATCTTCGGCTAGTTCCACCACTACAAAACTGCTGACAGGCACATGCCGCAAGAGTCCGGCAAGATTGTCACTGGCGATGATTTTGCCGTGATCCATGATGGAGATGTGGTCGCAGAGGCGGGCGGCTTCCTCCATGTAGTGGGTGGTGTAGAGGAGGGTCTTGCCCATCGCCTTGAGGGTTTCCAGGTTATCGAAGATAGCGTTGCGGCTTTGAGGGTCGACACCGACAGTGGGCTCATCGAGAAGAAGGACGTCTGGATCGTGAAGCAGAGCGGCAGCGAGGTTGAGACGTCGTTTCATGCCTCCTGAGAAGGTTCCGGCCTTGTCCCTGGCGCGGTCGCGAAGGCCGACCAGATCGAGGACTCTGTCGCGTTCTTTGGCTGAGGTGACGCCGTAGAGAGCGCCGAATAATTCGAGGTTGGCCATGGCGCTTAGCTCATCGAAGAGGGCCAGTTCCTGAGGTACAAGGCCGAGCCTGCGCTTAACGGGACTGGTGTCGCCGCTGATACGCTCGCCACCGATTTTCACTTCTCCAGAGTCTGGTGCGATAAGACCAGCGAGCATGCCGATGGTTGTAGTCTTCCCTGCCCCGTTCGGCCCAAGCAACCCAATTACCTGTCCACGGCCTGCTTCGAGCGTCACGCCATCGACTGCCTGCAAATTCCCGTAGGCTTTTTTGAGACCAGTTGCCTGCAGCATGAGCTGTTAGTTTAGCGGAGTTGTCTAGCCGAGGATACGTCGCATTGGTGTCGAACGTCGAAGCAAACTCGTCAGCCCCCAGGGAATCAACACGCCACCGAGCCAGGCGATGGCAAACTTGCCGAAAGCAGGCAGTGGTATTGGGAGGAGCGCATATTGGAGCCAGATGACAGCTACATAGTGCAGGATGTAGATGCCGTAGGCGTTTTCACTCAGGCTATCCCACAGCGGGCCTCTTGTGTTCATGAATCGCAAGAAGACAGCGAGGGCAGCCATCGAGATGGCAGCGGAACTAAGGGTGAAACTGAAGTGGCCGACCAGGGAAAGGCCGATGCCAGGCCCTCCTTTAGCCATGGTGGACATGATAGCGATGAAGATGCCGATCCCGATGATATAGCTGAACAAAGCTGAAGGCACCCAGACAAACCATCGACGGGCCAGCATGCCGCCCGAAGCAAACAAGCCTTGAGCGCCGAGCCCCAAGCCGATGGCGAAGTAGAGAAAGTAGTAGAGGGAACGCCCGATCTGGATCCAGAAGATGCCGAGGTCAATCCATTTTTCAGGCGTCCACCACATGACCATCGGGATGTAGGCGAGTGAAGAGAGCAGCATGAGTGAAATGAAAAAATGGATTGGCCGATCGGAAAAGCGGCCAATCCAGGACTGCCAAAGATCGAGCCAGTCAGGGCTAAACTCGAAGCAGATTGAGGCAATCGCACTAAAGGCGAGCAGGACCCAAAGGAACCATACAGGACCAGCCGGGTGGCTTCCGAGGGACCACCAGAGGCTGGCGAAGCCGAGGAGCGAAGGGGTTGCGCCTGTAGCCAGATAGGTGGGGAAATATGCAAGGGGTGCCAGAAGAAGCGCGCCGATAAGAAAGGGCAGGCCGAGGCGCCAGCCACGATTTCGCATATAGGCTATGGAGCCTTTGCGCTGGAGACTGGGCCAGGAGAAGATGCCGGCAAGCAAGAACAGAAGCGCCATGAAGAAGGTGTCGTTGAGGCCAACAAACAATTCGAGACCTGGCACTTTGACTTTATCGATGATCGGGAAGGCCCCCCAGATCATGGGTGGCGCATCCAGAGCCGTGGCTGGTTTGAGGCCAAGCTCGATATATGCAAGTGCAGCATGGTGACCGACTACAAGCAGGGTCAAAAAGGTACGCAGATATCCGAGGGGGATGTTTCGAGTGGCTACTTCGGGGCGCAGCTCCGCCATTGAGGTCATGATGAATCCGACTTTCGTGAATTTAGGGTTGGCTTAAATTAAGCTTGTTTTGCGGCCGAGTATTACTACGGTGAGGCTCAACATAGCCACGATCAGCGCGGCTTCGAGAGTGATCAGGCCGAAGGCCAGCGGGGTCCAGACGGCTACCGGGCTTTGCATGGTGGTGCCCATGTTGGTCTGGTTCGCGAGGAAGAAGAGGATGGCGTTAAATCCAACATTGCCGACCATCAGCGCTCCGATAGTCCAGCCATTGGACTCAGAGATCAATGCAACTGAGAGCATGAGGCAGATGTTCACCAGGATCTCGATCAGCATCACGACAACCAGGGGAATCAGACCATCCGGTATCGGGCTTGCCATAATCACTGCGATGGCACCAATGAAGAGGGTGGTCCAGGGCAGGAGGAAGCTGAGCAGGAGGGCTGCTATCTTGGCGGCTGAATAGTCTCGATAGGTGATCGGGAGAGTCATCGAGAATGCGAGAGTCTGCTCTTTGTGTTCGTTGATCACCATCGAGATCACGAGGTGGGAGCCGATCGCAATCAGCATGGTAACCAGGAGCGTGACACCAAGAAAGAAGCTGAGTTGAGTGCCCTTGCTTAAGCACAACAGAGACAGGATTCCTCCAACGAGTGAGCCCCATACGGCACGTTGATTGAGTTGCCAGTCTTTGCGCACCAAATGTACGATCATCGGATAGTTCATGCCGCCACCTCTTCGCGCTTGCTATGGACGTTGGCTACAAAGATCTCTTCGAGAGTCATCGAGTCGACACTCTTTACTGAGACCCCCGCCTGGGTATAGGCGGCGGCCAGAGAATCGTCATAGCGCGAGGTGGTGACGACGGCGAGGCGGGCACTGCCACTGGTGGCGACCGTTCCAGGCAGAACGGGCAAACAGACGCCGGGAGGCACTTCGAGTCTGAACCTGCGCCACCGGTCGAGAAAGGTTTCCTTGTCATCAGATTCGATAACGCGTCCCCGGTCGATGAAGGTGATCTGGTCTGATATCTGTTCAACATCATGAGTGTTGTGGGAGGAAAAGAGAATGGTGCGAGATTCATCCCGCATGGCTTCCATGAGTGCTTCAAGTACTTCGTGGCGGGCCACAGGGTCCAGGCCGGTGGTGGGTTCATCGAGAACAAGTAAGCGTGGCCTGCGGGCGAAGGCAAGAAGCAGCGATGCTTTTACGCGCTGTCCGGTGGACAGACCCTTGATCTTCTGAGCCGGGTTCAGATCAAAATGTCGGCAGAGGTGTGCGGCATAAGCTGAGTCCCAGCCGGGGTAGATGGAACGGATATAGCTCATGTGCCAGCCGAGCGTAGCCGTGCCGTAGAGGCGGAGGTCTTCAGAGACATAGCCGATGTCGCGCTTGGCCAAGGCTTGCTGCTGCGGCATCCGGGAGCCAAAAACGGTGACCTCACCGCGATCCTGATGCACCAGGCCCATCAGAATGCGCAAAGTAGTGGACTTGCCTGCGCCGTTGGCGCCGATGAAGCCCATAACGGTGCCGGTTTCGAGTTTTAGATTTACGTCTTGGAGGCGAAAGTGCGGATAGTCTTTCCCCACACCTTTCAATTCAACTGCTATGTTTTTCATTGCTCGATCTCCACTTCTTCTGCTGGCATTACCAAGGCCGCACGCATCAATTCCGATACCAGTTGTTCTGGCATCAAACCGAGTTTTATTCCCAGGCGAACAGCGTCTGCCAAGTGATGTCGCAATTCCTGCTCGCAGATTCTTCGCCCCAATTCCGCGCTGGCGGCGACGGTAGAAGCTTTTCCCTGCTGGGTGAGAATCACACCTTCGCGTTCGAGTTCAAAATAGGCTCGCTTCACAGTGATGACACTCACCATAAGCTCTATTGCCAATTGACGAATCGAAGGTAGCTCCTGACCCTGTTCCCAATCGCCTACGGCAATCTTCTGCTTGATCTGCTCCATGATTTGCAGGTAGAGAGAACGGCCATCGGTTTGTGAGATGACAAAGTCGTTAAGCATTTGTGTTTCGAGAGAAAGACTATATACACAGTATACTCAGCTATGAATTGATGTCAAGAGCCGCGTGCCGCTAATGCGGCAGTGGCCCTTGTTTGACTTTGCCAAGCAATGCTGAAAGCTCTGCAACTTTGTCCGGCATCGAGCTGGACAGGTCTTTGGTTTCGCCAATATCTTCACTTACCCTGTAGAGTTGAGGTTTTTCGCCTGCCCCTGTTTCGGAGTTTGTATTTACATTTACGCGTGCGCCCGGGTTAGCCTCAATCAGTTTATAGGCGCCTTTGCGGATGGAAAGTGCGCGTGCATGTTCTACGATCCAGTCTCGACCAGTACTGGACTTGCCAAGTAGGGCAGGCATGACATCGACGCTGTCGGGAGCTTCATTCGAGAGGAGTTTCTGGCCGGCAAAGCTCGCGAAAGAACGGAAAAAGTCCTGCTGGCCGACCAGTGCATCGGAGACTCCGGGCTTAATGCCGGCGGGCCAATTCACGATCAAAGGGACTCGGGTGCCGCCTTCAAAATTACTGTACTTGCCGCCACGCAATTTACCTGCAGGGCGATGGGAGCCTAACCTGGCAACAGCATCATCTTTGTAGCCATCGTCGACAACCGGGCCGTTATCGCTTGAGAACATGACGATGGTGTTGTTGACCAGACCGTGGCGCTTGAGGTGTTTCATCACTTCGCCGACTGTCCAATCCAGTTCCGCAATGGCATCACCCCTTGGCCCCATAGTGGTCTTGCCGGCAAAGCGCCGGTTTGGAACTCGGGGAACATGGATATCGTGAGTCGCAAAGTAGAGAAAGAAGGGCCCCTTGCGGCTTTCTTCGATGAATTTGCCGGCTTCGTCGACAAAGCGCTGTGCCATGTCTTCATCCGTCCATAGGGCGCTCTTGCCGCCGGTCATGTAGCCGATGCGGCTGACGCCGTTGACGATGGCCATGTCATGGCCATGGCTTGGGTGCATTTTGAGCAGCTCAGGATTCTTCTTGCCTGTCGGCTCGTCACCAATTGGCTTGGTGTAATCGACGCGGATGGGGTCTTTGGGGTCGAGCCCAACAACGTTGTGGTCCTTCACGTAAACGCAGGGCACGCGGTCGCCGGTGGCAGGCATCAGGAAGGCTGCATCGAATCCTACCTCCAGCGGGCCAGGTCGAATGTCGCGATTCCAATCGAGATTACCCGTACCGAGGCCCAGGTGCCATTTGCCTACGACGCCTGTGCGATAGCCTGCTCGCTTCATCATTCCAGGCCAAGAGAGGTTTGCGGGATCGAGAATCAGACGAGCATCGCCAGGCAGTACTCCGGTGCCCTTCTTGCGCCAGGCGTACTCTCCCGTCAGCATCGAATAGCGGCTGGGGGTGCAGGTAGCCGAAGAGGAGTGGGCATCGGTAAACCTAATGCCTTGACGCGCCAATTGATCGAGGTTTGGCGTCTTGACGGCAGTGGCACCGTAGCAGCCCAAATCCCCGTAACCTATATCATCCGCATAGATTAGGACCACATTGGGTCGTGCTTCGGCTGCTGCCACTGCCCCAGCCATGCCCATTAGAAAGGATCGGCGATTCATCCTAAGCATTCTATAACGAATACCCCCAAACACCTTACAGTACTAATAGTACTGTACAAAACTAAGATTCAGCCCTATTCTGGAAACGTGAAAACTACTAGTACATTACTTCTTTTAGCACTAGCTTGCCCTGCTTATGCCGTTACGATTAACACTGGTGGCTCGAGCGTAGCCAATCAAGGTCTCTTTAGTCTGGTCAGCCAGTCGGTGACGTTTGATTTCAACTCCTCAATTTTGCCTTCTGCCTACGGGATTACCTACACGGGTGCGGCGAGCAATCTTGTTACCGGGAACATCTCTGGGGTAACTGCGGCACCTCCGAATGACACATCCGCTTATTTGACCATTGGCCCCAACCGGGGTTCCTCGGTTACCATCACCTCAACCTATGTCCTGGATTATCTTGGCTTTTACGTCGGAAGTCTCGATGCCTTCAACTACATCGACCTCTATATGGGAAATACACTGGTTTCTGCCCTTACGGGGACTCAGATTGCGACAATCGGCGGATTTTCTGCGAATGGGGATCAGGGCAAAGGGATCTACGTAAACATCTACGCCTCAAGCAGCGCAGAGCAGTTTGATCGCATTGTGATGCGCTCAACCAGCAATGCTCTTGAGAGCGATAACCATGCCTTTCGCACAGTCAATAGATCCATTACAACCGTCGCTGAGAGCACCGTTCCAGAACCGGGCTCGGCACTCCTGCTAGTTCCAGCTTTTTTGTGGTTGGCGCGCAAGCGGGCCAGCCGCTAGATTACGGTCGGCCAGATTTCGAGTTCGGGAACGGCTGCACGGGGGTGCAATTTGGCCACGCCGAAAATCATCTCAGCTACGTCTTCGGGCTGTAGTGCCTTGCTCAGGGTATCTGCGTCGGGCTTGACTGGGCGCTTCTCCATCAACTCGGTATCGACAAGGCCAGGACAAATCACGCAGGTACGAATGCCGTGCTGACGTTCTTCCTGCCGGATTGCGAGAGCCAGACCAAACAAGCCGCGCTTGGAGGCCTGATAGGCGGCTCCGGAAACGTCGCCATACTTACCCGAAATGGACCCGACGTAAATGAAGTGGCCCTTCTTGGCTTCGCGCATGGCCGGCAGCAACGCAGAGGTTAACGAGAATGCGCCGTTGAGGTTGACCTCGATCAATTCATTCCAGATTTCGCGCGTCAGGCGGGTGAGTGCGCGGTCTGGTGTGTTGGTTCCGGTGACGTAAACTACAACGTCGACCCCACCCAGCTTGGCCACCGCATCAGCGGCGAGAGCCTCCATCGATTCATGAGTCCCGGCGTCACTTACGCCGTAGACAATCGGAAAGCCTTCTGCAGCCATCTCAGAGGCTAGAGAGGCCAGCCTTTCTTCGCGTCTGGCGCTGGCGTAAACCTTCGCTCCGTCGCGTGCAAACATCTTTGCCGCCTCGCGTCCAATGCCGCTGGAGGCACCTACAACTAATACTCGTTCGTCTTTTAGTGAAACTGGCACCCTCAACGTATATCATTGTCAAATCCGCATGTCTCAACCCTCTTTGATCTTCGACGCCCACCTCGACCTTTCGATGAATGCAATGGAGTGGAACCGGGATATCCGGCTTCCACTGGTCGACATCCGCCGCCGCGAAATCGGCATGAAAGATTTGCCCGACCGTGGCAACAACACCGTGTGTTTGCCCGAGATGCGAAAGGGGCGGATTGGACTTTGTGTTGCGACTCAGATTGCAAGACACTCCGCACGCTTCAGCAAGCTGGCTGGGTGGCAGAGCCCGGAACAAGCCTGGGCGCAAACCCAAGGCCAACTTGCCTGGTATCGCACGATGGAGCAAGCGGGCGAACTTGTGCAGTTGCGCACCTGGCAAGATGTGTCGGCTCATGCCAGCCTCTGGCGCAACGCTACCAGCACGGCCAAGCTACCGATTGGCTACTTGCTTAGCCTGGAAGGCGCAGACTCGATTCTTTCGATGAAGCATCTGGAGCAGGCTCGTGGCAGCGGGCTAATTGCTCTTGGGCCGGTTCACTATGGCCCTGGCATTTACGGCCACGGGACAGATGACGAGGGCCCGCTGACCGCGCGCGGACAGGAACTCTTGAAGAAGATGGAAGAGTTGAACATCATCCTCGATGCAACTCATTTGTGCGACGAGAGTTTTTGGGACGCGCTTAGTCGCTTCCGTGGGCCGGTCTGGGCGAGCCATCACAATTGCCGTAGTCTCGCCGACTGGAATCGCCAACTCTCGGACGATCAGATCCGCGCCCTGATCGAACGTGGCGCAGTGATCGGGATGGCCTTTGACGCGATTATGATGGTGCACAACTGGGTGCATCACAAATCGAAGCCGCAGGACTTCAACCTCAAGATCGAAACCATCTGTGACCACATTGACCACATTTGCCAGATCGCTGGCAATGCCAAACATGTTGGCATTGGTACAGATCTCGATGGAGGCTACGGAACCGAACAGACCCCGATGGATCTGAACTCGATCGCCGATCTGGCAAACCTGTCGACGCCACTGTCTGCGCGGGGTTACAAACCGGCTGATATTGACAACATCTTTGCCGGCAACTTCCTGCGCTTCCTTAAAGACAATCTGAAGTGAGCGAACCGACCAAGGTCCGGTACGCAATCCTGTCGATTGCGACGGCCAATGCCTTCCTTCTTTACTTGGACCGCGTCTGCATGGGCGCTGTAGTGCAGTCGCAGAGCTTTCAGACGGAGATGAATTTCAGCAAGCAGGATGTCGGGGATATCCTTGCCGGATTTTTCTTTGCCTATGCGCTGGGGCAATGCCCTGCCGGGTATCTTGCAGATCGCTTTGGCCCACGCCGGATGCTGGTTATTTATATCCTCGCCTGGAGCCTTTTTACAGCACTAACTGGATTCATTGCAGGCTTTATCGGATTGGTGGTGGTGCGTGCCGCTTGTGGCCTTGCTGAAGCGGGTGCTTATCCAGCGAGTGCGCTGCTGACCTCAAAGTGGTTCCCTTTCGAGCATCGGGCGCGAGCCAATAGCGTAGTAGCCTTTGGCGGTCGAATCGGCAACTCACTGGCCCTCTGGCTTACTGCGATCGCTATTGCCGCGCTGGGTTCCTGGCGCCCTGTCCTTTGGATTTACGGCACTGTCGGTATTGGTCTGGCCCTGGCTACGCACTTTGTTTTTCGCGACCATCCTGTACTGCATCCCTGGACCAATGAAGCCGAGCGCAGCCAGGTTCCGCCACTATCAACGCAAAGCGCCAAGTCGTTTCCTTTGCGTGCGCTGGTGACGCATCCCGGGCTTTGGCTACTGAGCCTTGGCAGTCTGGGCCTGAACTTCGGCTGGGCATTTTTGATCACCTGGCTACCGGCTTATCTGCAGGAAGTGAGAGGCCTCGATCAGGTCACTGCAAGCCGCTATGTATCGATTGCCCTTGCGACCAGTATGGTTGGAATGTTGTTCGGTGGATGGTGGTGCGACATGTTGACCAGGCGCTATGGTCAGCGATGGGGCCGCCGACTGCCGTTCATCATTGGTGGCGCGACTGCGGCGATTTGCTACATCATCTGCCCTCTTCTACCAAGTGCGCTGACCGTGGCCGCAGCTTGCTCGCTGGTCGCGTTTGCGGCCGACAGCGTCATGCCTGCGATCTGGGCGATTGGGCAGGATATCGGAAATACGCATGTCGCATCCACAATGGCCTGGGCAAACATGTGGGGAAACTTCGGGGCATCCGCCGTTGCCAAGCTGATCCCGTTCATCCTGGCAACTTCGATTCACCAGAAGGATTGGCAGGAGATATTCTATTTCTGCGCAGCGGGCTTTGTCGTGCTTGCGCTGTCGTCGTTCTTTATCGACAGCACCAGAACCCTTGAACCAAGTTAGTCTGGTAAAAATACACGTGCATACTATCGAACGAAGATCCTTCCTGCTGCTTCCAGCCGCAGCTCTGGCCCAAGAGGAGAAGCCCCGCGAGATTCGCCTCATTTCAGCCGCTCCCAGCTCGTACACGCAGCGCCGCGATTCCTACCGGGCCGGCCACGGTATCCTGCTCAACTTACGCCGCCTGATTGAAGAACACAAGCTGCCACTGATTGCGACTTACTATGATGCTTCGCCGTTGCTCGGGCAGGCCGCCAAGCTTAAGCAACTAGTTCCGGGCGCAGCGGTGCTGATGGTTGGCACTTCGGTCTGGGCACAGGGCCCCTCATCGGTGTCGCGCACCTTCTTTGAAGCCATCGATTCTGAATCACTGGCGGGTGTGGCGGCTTCCACCTGGGTCACCTCGGGAGGAGCGCATACCGGTGCCGCTCTCGCGTATGAGTCCAATCTGGCGACGCTGCGAAGTATCGGTGCCGCCGTATTCAGCTTTGGGCAAAAGCAGGCAGTCTTTACAACAGACGAGCGTGTGGATGTCGAGAAGCCAGGGGAGTTCTTACTTCTCGACCTATGGTTCATGGAGGGGCTCGCCAAGGCCGCTATAGTCAACGCATTGGCCCTTGGCAACCCGGCAAGAGCGAATGGGTTATGGGAACAACTCGAATCTCACCCTAACTACTATATGAAGCACTTTCCCAAGAACGGGGCTGCGCTCGAGACAAGGTTTGGACTCTTTCGCAGACAGATCAACGGAGCGACCAACCCACGCAGCGAAGCCCGGCGTCAACTCGACGCGCAACTCTCACAGATGCGTTAGCCCATAAGGGGCAACGAGCGCAATCGCTTGCCCGTGGAAGCAAAGATTCCATTGGCGATCGCAGGCGCGATTGTTGTGATCGGTGATTCACCAGCGCCCGCCGGCTTCACGTCTCTTCTATCAATCAGGATCGTCTCAATGGGTGGAACATCACTGAAGCGCGGCACTCGATACTTCGACATCTTTGCATTCAAGATTCGTTCACTATCGTGTTGCACCTTTTCAAAGAGTGCCCCACCCATTCCCTGAACAATGGCCCCTTCCACTTGATTGCGAAGGTTGCCGGGATTCAGAATTGCCCCGCAATCGAAGACACACACGATTCTCTTGAGCTTCACCTGAGTCTTCACAACATCGAGTTCCACGAAGAGGGCGAGCCTTGCGTCTTTCTCCAGATTACAGGCCATCCCGCCTTTGCTTTGTTTCCAGCCGAACTTTGCAGCGCCACGTTCAAGAGCCTCTTTGAGCCTTGCGTCGCTT
>CAZZGS010000005.1:9279-9610 GCA_964653845.1 uncultured Bryobacter sp. | reverse complement strand
CAAGCGAAACTCAAGTGGGTCGATACCGGCCAGGGCCGCCAATTCATCCACGTGGCTCTCCCTGGCAAAGTTATTGGCAACGGCAGCAAGCGACCGGTACGAGCCTTCTCGAAGAGGTGACTTTGATTTGTGAAAGCCACAATAGAGGTGCGGAATCGCGTAGGGAGGCGTCAGCGACGAAGCGCCTGAATTGAAGTTGTGGAAGTCCCAACTGACAATCTTGCCTGAGGCATCGATGCCACTGGCTACTTCAATTACGCCTGCCGGTCGGAAGTAAGCGCGCTCAAACTCTTCTTCACGCGACCAGGCTAGCCGCACATCCGCCCCAGCG
>CAZZGS010000005.1:0-9269 GCA_964653845.1 uncultured Bryobacter sp. | reverse complement strand
TGGATCGATAGCCCTTACACGCACTTGCCGTTCGGTCAGCCCGAAGTGTTGCTTTAACTCATTGCGAACAAGAAAGGGCGCCTGACTGCCACTCTCGACAGTCAACTTTTTGCCCTGCCATCTGGCCACACTCGCCCTTGGCTCGAGAGGCACATGTGCAATGTTGGCTACCGCGTACTCGGACTTCAACCGCTTGACAGCCAGCGCGTCGCCGGTCGTCAAGTCTCCGCGCTTCACTATCGCTGGATACCTGGCTCCTTCGACAAATACCGGCATCTCAGAATCGCGTTTGAAATTTGGCGGAGTGAGTTGCGACGGCTTCCACATGGCGATTATCTTTGTCGCCTGAACCTCGGCCTCGCGAGGAGTATTTGCGACGACGGCCAATAGATCGCCGTCTTTCACTACTCGCACTCCATCAGGTGCACTAACACTTTCGAGGGTTGCTTTGTAGAACGGGGGGCGAATCATCTTCGCGGCCAGCAGGCCTGCCGGCATCCAGTCGCTGGCATATTTCTTGCGACCGGTTACGATGTCTCTGCCATCAATGGCCGGCACAGATTGACCCAAAACCTTCCAGGCTGAGGGCTCATGAAGAGTGGAGCCAGCAGCCTCAGCCGCAGCCTTTCGAACCGCAGGTACAGTCTCGGGGGTCGTCATGCTCGCCCACGTTCCGCCATCGTCAGGGCAGGTATCCGTATCGCCCATCACCAGTCGAACCTTCGCTGGAGCAATGCCCATCTCTTCGGCCACACACTGCGTCAAAAGGGTGCGAGAGCCTTGGCCCAATTCCACCTTGCCTGTCCGCAGCACAACCCAGCCATCGGGAGCTACTTCAATCCGCAAAACCGGACGCTTCGCTGAGATGACATCGTCTTCTTCCTGCCAACTATGTAGAGGTTCGACGACAATAACAATCAGCCCGGTGCCCAAGACTTGAACAACCTCGCGTCTGGTCGCCAGTCGCTCGACGCAATCACGAAGATATTGTTGCTTCGAGTCCATTACTTAGCTCCTCGCGCAGCCAACTCTACAGCAGCCAGGATTCTCGGGTAGCTGCCACACCGGCACACATGTCCATTGAGGCTTTGCCTCACCGCTTCTCTACCCGGCTTGGCAGTCTTCGACAACAAGGCCACGCTCGCCAAAATCATTCCCGGTGTGCAAAAGCCACATTGAAACGCTTCTTCATCGAGAAAAGCCTTCTGCACAGGATGCAGCTTCTCCGCACTGCTTAAGCCTTCGATGGTTTGAATCTTCCTGCCCTTGAGAGACGAAATTGGCAAGAGGCAACTACGCTCGGCTTTGCCGTCTACCAATACAGTGCAGGCTCCACAACTGCCTTCACCACAACCGTACTTTGCTCCCGTCAATTGCAGGTCTTCCCGCAGCACCCACAACAGGGCTGTAGCGGCTTCAGCTACTACTTTTTCGGTCTTGCCGTTAATCTCCAAACTCCACTGCGCCATAAGCTGAGTATGTCACCCGTTCCATTGCTAAACTCACCGAATGGAAAGCACTCGACGAGCCTGGCTCGCTACCGCTATCGCAGCCAACATGGCAGCCGGGAATGATCCGCAATGGGACCGGCTCAGCGCGGCCTTTCCTGTCGATCGTTCGATTCGGAACTTCAACCACGCCGGAGTCGCAACAACGCCAACAACGGTGTTGGAAAGCGTCTTGCAGCACACGCGCTCGGGCGAGGCCTGCGCGCCAAACACCATCTTCAGCTATGCGCCCCGGCTGGAACCGATCCGCGAGGGGCTTGCACAAATACTGTCTTGCGACGCAGAAGAAGTCGCCATCACACGCAATGCAACAGAATCGCTGAACGCTGTCCTGCTTGGATTGCCGCTGGGCGCAGGCGATGAGATTCTCACAACCACGCTCGACTACTGGGCCATGCTGGACGCCCTCGATCAGCGACGCGAGCGCGATGGGGTTGTTGTCAAGAAAGTTCAGATTCCCGTGCCCTGTACTGATCTCAAACAGATTACCAAGCTCTTTGCTGACGCTATCACGCCCAGAACAAAACTGATTCTGATCTCGCATCCAATCAACCTCAATGGTCAGTTGTTGCCGGTGCGGGAGATCAGCCGACTGGCCCACTCGCACGGTATCGAAGTCGTTGTCGACGCCGCACAGAGCTTCGCGTTGAAGCAGTACAAGATTGAAGATCTCGAATGCGACTATCTTGGTGCAAGCCTTCACAAGTGGCTTCAAGCGCCCAAGGGTACGGGCCTGCTTTATGTCAGGCGCGAAAAGATCGAAAAGCTTTGGCCGCTTTTCGCTGCGGGCAATACCCGCAAGAAATCAGACATCCGCAAGTTTGAACTCTACGGCACCTGGCCAGAGACGATTCTCGCGATTGGCGACGCCCTGAAAATCCACAATGCGATTGGCGGCAAAGCGAAGGAGGATCGCCATCGCTACCTCACCAGCTACTGGCTCGACAAAGTGAAAGACATCCAGCGTCTGCGCTTACATACGCCGATGGGTGCTGATCTCAGCTGTGGGATTACATGTATAGAACTCGAGGGGACCTCAGCTCCAAAGCTCCGCGAATGGCTGCTGAAGGAGAGATCCATCCTGACAATGGACGTCACGCGACGGACCAAAGAGTTCTCCGGCATCCGCATCTCGCCCGGCCTGTCGACAACCAGGGTGGAGCTTGATGCACTCGTCACCGCATTACACGAAGCTAGCTAAGCGCTTCCCTGGCATACTGCACGCATTTCTTCATCTCTGACAAAACATCCGAGCCTTGCGGTGTCTCGTATTCATACTCGATGCTGGCAGGGAATTTGTACTTCTTCTGTTTCATCAGCTTGAGGATTTCCTTGATCGGTGTCTCACCCTGTCCGAAGGCCATATTTGGCCCGCCCTTGCCATCGACGGGGCCCTTGCGATCCTTTATATGCAAGCTTGAAATGCGGTCGTGATACTTCTCGATCACCGGCACCGGAGACTGCCCGGTTACCCCGTAGTAGTGGCCCACATCCAGGTTTAACGACGTATAATTCGAAGCGCCAAGCACCTTGGCAAAGCCACTCTCGCCACCCTGCCCGTGTGTATGGAAGGCAATGTTCAGCTTGCGTTTGGCCGCATAGGAGGCCACCCGCTCGAGCAACTTTTCGTCGGTCGGCAACTCCATCGTGATGTGGTTGGCACCAAGAGTCCCGGCAACGTTCCAGATGTACTCATACTCGGCGTCCGGCATCTCAAGTGTCGGCGGCAACTTGAAAGCATAGATCTTTACGCCCGCATCCTCATACATCTTACGGAAGTCCTTGTACTTGTCCATCGATACAGACAATCGCCACTTGCCGACATCTTCAGCCACCTTCTTGCGTGCTTCCATCTGCTCAGGCGTCGGGCGCTGTCTTGGCCCACCACCAGGCACTCCAGGACCGAATGCGCGAGACACACCTGCCGGTGATCCGGCATACGCTTCAGCCGCACCGCTCATCATTTCAACTCCACTGATGCCACAATCGAGGCAATACTTCAGGGTCTCTTCTGCGCTGCCTGGCAGCGCCCTGAAGCTATAGGTGATCGCACCAATCAGCACTCCATGAAAGCGCGAATCTGGCTTGCCCATCAGACTCATCGCGGGCACAGCCAGCGCCGCCACTTTGGCAAAGTCTCTACGTGTATAGCTCATCTGCCCTGAGTCTATAATCAATCGCGCACTAATTGTTGAGGTGCGGGGCTGATTTTGAGAGCCGCTATATAGGGGCCATCGTGTTTGGCACCAACAACCAAATCACGCCCGCTCTGCTTCCATTCGAGTGATCCGGGGCGGCCCAACATTTCAACCCTGGTTCCATCTGCGGCATAGACGTTCGGGACACGAATCGAATCGCCTGTAGAAGGCTTCATAACGAAGGCGTAGACGGAATCCCCCTTGCGGGTAAATCGGATATCTGCTTCCTTGTCTTTTGCTGCCGAGCGGATCCATGGCTTGGTATCGAAGATTCCTTCACCATGAATCGCAATCCACTTGCCAAGGGTCAACAAGCGGTCCTTCTGTATTTCACTGATGCTTCCATCGGGCCTTGGGCCAACGTTCAACAACAGATTGCCATTCTTGCTGACGATGTCGACTAGCAGCTCGATCAGCTTGTCTGATGCGATTACATGCTCTGGACCTTCGATCTGGTTGTAGCCAAAGCTGAAGCCAAGCCCTCGGCAACTTTCCCACTTCTTTTCGACAATCGTTTCGTAGCGTGAATACTCAGGCGTTGTGAAGTCGAAATGATCGCGACCGAAGCGGTTGTTGATCAACCCTTCTTTGTCGCGATTATAGAAGTCGCTAAAGATCTTCTCGAGCTTGCCCGCCTTTGGATAACCGATGTCGTTCCACAAGACCGAAGGTTGGTAACGGTCCATGAGCTCATACCAGTGAGCATCGGCGTAGTCGGCATATTGCTGACTCTGAACCACCGTCCCGCCGACGTCGGCCATCGTCGCTACCGGACGCTTCTCAAAGGTCCAGTCGAGACCGCCCGAATAATAGAGCCCCATCTTCATGCCTGCACCGCGCACAGCTTGACTCAGATCCCCAACCAGGTCGCGCCCGATCGTTGGCAGATCGGCTTTCACGGGATTCTTCACCTTCGAAGGCCATAGCGTAAACCCGTCGTGATGCTTTGTTGTGAGCACTACATAACGCGCCCCGACTGAGCGAAACAACGACGCCCATTCCTGCGGTTGCCACTTCTGGCTTTCCTTGGTGAAGGTATCGGCAAAGCGGTAATAATCGTAATCCGCGCCATAGGTCGCCACGTGATGTTTGTAGGCGGAAGACTCTTTGAGGCGAATGGAATTCAGGTACCACTCGGCATAGGGATTTTGATAGAACCACTTATTCCAATCCACCTTGCCTAGCTCACCCGAGGGTTGCGCCCAGGCCGGCACAGAGTAGAGGCCCCAGTGCACGAAGATCCCCAGCTTGGCATTGTTGAACCAGGCTGGAAGAGGATGCCGCTTGAGTGAATCCCAATTGGCTTCGTATTTCGCCGGGGGCCCAACCGGGCCAAACTGCCCCAAGGCAGAGCTGGCGCTCAACGCACCAATTGTCTGAGCAAATCTTCTTCTAGAAATGGAATACATGGCTGCGTGCAAAATATCATCAATCGAGGAATTGAGCAAGTAAAGATATGATCGTGGTTCAGCATGACAAAGGCAGTTCTGGTCTTATTGACTATTCCCTCTCTTTGGGCCGCCTCGGTTTGTTTGCCTTGCCACCCGAAGCAAACAGAAGCCTATAGTCGCAGCCCCATGGGCAATGCGATCGGGCTGCCTATGGCGGTGCCGCATGCTGCGTTCACTCATCTGAAATCGAAGACTCGTTTCGAAGTGCTCGGCAAGGATGAAAACGTGAGACACCAAATAGAACGTGGTGGGCTCAGTGCTGAGCATCCAGTAGCTTATCGGATCGGATCAGGGAATCACGCCGAAGGCTTTCTGGCTCGAGTTGGTGAGTGGCTTTTTCAGTCGCCGGTTGCAAAGTACAAGCGTCTCGATTTGTGGGATGTCGCGCCCGGATACGAATCGATGACGCACCCTGATTTCAATCGGCGCGTGAGCGGCGAATGCCTCGCCTGCCATTCGAGCGGTGCGATCGATGACCTCCAGCCCATCAGTTGCGAGCAATGTCACGGGCCATCCCAGGAGCATTTGCAGCACCCGGCGAGAAACAACATCCAGAACCCTTCACGGCTATCCCCTGAAGCTCGTGATGCGGTGTGTGAACAGTGCCATCTTACGGGTGAGGCACGGATCGATAGTCCATCTGGCATTTCGATTGCCGTATACGATCGTCCGCGCGAGGACTTGCGTGTGGTGAGCCATGTGGAGCAGCTTGCGATGAGCGAATGTGCACGCCAGAGCCAGGGGCGGCTTTGGTGCGGGTCTTGTCACCAACCGCATGGGGACAGGATCGACGTCGACACGCAATGCCGCAACTGTCACGCGGCTGCCCTGCCGGTGTCTCATGACGGGCGCAAGCAATGCGTTGGCTGCCACATGCCGAAGCGAGTAGCCATTGATGGAGGCCACACCGCATTCACCGATCACCGCATCCAGCGACAAGCTGCAGCCCCGTCAGAGAAAACGTTGCCTCGCCTGCGTCTCTGGCGTGAGGTTGGGGACGTCGCGCTGCGCGAACGTAATCTTGGGCTTGCTTCGATCGTTGTCGGTGAACGGGAAGGCAGGCCCGACCTGATCAACGATGGCTACCGGAGGCTCGCCGCTGTTTTCTCGAGCTGGCCGCGCGACCCGGAAGTTCTTTCGAGTCTGGGCATGGTGCTCTTTCTCAAAGACCAGAAGAAGGATGCCCTCAAGTTGCTGGAAGCGGCTGTCCAGCAGCGGCCCGGCGATGCAGCTTTGCATGAAAAACTCGCGCTGGTGCGGCGGGCGGATTCCAACTTGTCCGGGGCAATACAAAGTCTAGAAAAATCGATTTCTCTCGATCCTGGTCGAGAGAGCGCCTACTTTTTTCTTGCCGAGTGCCAGACCACACCAGCAGGGCGTAAGCAGGTTCTAAATCGGCTGCTCAAGGTCTTTCCGCAAAGCTTGATCGCCCGCGAAGCACTTGGAAACTCAACGCGACCCTGACACCTGAGCGAGGAGCTTTCGCACAAAGTCGTCTTCGGGAAACAACTCGACATACTTGGCCAGCATCTGTTTGGCATCATCGAATCGCTTGAGTTGGATCAAGCGCAAGGCCAGTGCTTTGTAAAGCACGGGAGTGTATGGCGCGAATTGAATCCCCTGCCGCAAAGCGGCAACGGATTCTTCCAGACGGCCAGCACGACCGAGCGCCTCACCCAGATCCTCAAAAGTGGTGGAAGAAATCGACCCACGTTCATGCGCCGCCTGGAGATGCATAATGGCTTCGTCAAATCGATTTGCCCGTAAGGCCCGACGTCCCAGAGAAGCTAAAACGAGTGGATCTTGCCCATGTTTTTTGGCCGCCTCATCCAGGAGTTTTTGGAATCTCTCGTAGTAAGCGGGCTGTCGATCGGCCATCTGGCCATAGGCTTGCATTTGAGTGAGCAATGGCAATTCCGCGTTACCGGCGCGGTTGATGTGGACGAGGTCCAAGCCTGAATCAGGTGATGCAGGCAGCGGCTGATCGCGCGTCCGAACGATGCGATGGTTGGTGAGTGCAGAATGAGCAATCACTTTCACATCCCGCTTTGGCATGTGACAAGTGACACAGCCGGCACCACCACCCGGATGTAGCGTATGGCAACTGAGACACTTCGCGTTGTAGTCGATGCTGGCTGCATGCGGGCTATGGCAGGTGAGGCAAGACATTGTCCCGCTCTTCTCAAAACACTTGCTCATGCGCATGGACTCGTGATGCTCAAGCAAGTCGGCATCTGCGGTGCGGGGTAGCTTGAAGATCGCCACTACGTCATTCAGCGCCATACCGGGCCGGTAGTCGCTTTCTGTCTTGCCAGGCTGCAGGATTCGCGTGTCACCCGCTTGATGGCAGTTCATACAGATTTCATCAGCTCGCTCGCGAGGCAATTTCGCCGGGTTGACGATGGCGCTTTTCGCACCTGGTAAGGCGATGTGTTTGCGGCCTGGGCCATGGCAGTTCTCACATCCAATAGCTAACTCGGCAAACGGCGGTTTCTGGTATTGGCCGTTAGTTCGAGGAACAGGTTGTGGCCTGCCGCTGTGGCATTGTATGCACCCGGCGGCAATGGTGCGATTGAATCCGTAGTCGGCAAACTCATAGCCTGGTGAGAGACCCCACTGGCCCACGCGAGAGTAAAAGGAGAGTGGAGCCTGAAAGAGATGATCGCCACGCTGCAGGACAAAACTCAAGCCATTAGCGCCAGAACCAATCGCCCAGGCGAGCGGATGCTCGTTTCGAAAGCCCTCACCGGATTCACGTTGCTTCAATTGGCCGTTCTCTGAAAATACGGCAAAGTCGCGCTTCAGCTTCTCGCTACGGACGGTTATTTCGCCGTTCACTTTCGAGAGATGTTCCGATGCTGGACTCATCGAGCGCCCCATCGACGAACGAAGCCAATGCTCGTGAATCTGTTTGTGACAACCAGAGCAGGCCTTCGAGCCCACATAGTCCTGGGCTGCGGCAATCCACACGCAAAATGTAAGCGCTATTACTCGCACTCTACTTCTTCCTCGCAAAAGGCGTTGCCTTGACGATCCCTGACCCTTCGCGAATCGTCACCAGTTGATCGCAGGCTACCTTGCGCAGCTTCTCGACGGAACCATTGGGCCAGCGGATATCGAGATCGGCTTCAGTCGCCGCACCGAGGCCAAAGTGGAGACGAAAGTCGTTGACGGAATAGAAGCTCGACTGGCTCAAGACTTCTTGCGCCTGCTTCTTGCCGCCAAAGAAGGCAGTGACCCTTCCTCCGATTGCGCTGCGGTTGGACTTCACACCCTCCAGCTTTACCTTGAGCCAGTGGGCATTGCCACCCAGATCGTTTCGCAAGAGTGAAGGTGGTTCATGCAGGTTCAAGATCAGAATATCGATGTCGCCATCGTTGTCGAAATCTCCAAAGGCGCAGCCACGGCTTGAATGCGCTTCGCCAATTGCGGGGCCAGCCAGATCAAAGAGTTCTTCGAATTTGCCGTTTCCCAGATTCCGGAAGACTACGCGCGGGGTTGCGAAGGGATAAGCCGGTAGTTTTGCTTCGAGCTCAGGATAGACGTTGCCAGTTACATAAAACAGGTCAGGCAACCCGTCATTGTCGAGATCTACTATACCCGCGCCCCAGTTGATGTAACGGGTTTCCACGGCGAGGCCGCTGCGTGCTGTGACGTCTTCAAACATGCCTTTGCCATCGTTGCGGTAGAGCACATTCGAGTCATCGGCAAAGTGAGTCTTGAGAATGTCGAGGCTGCCGTCGAGATCAAAGTCACCAATCCCTACGCCCATGCCGGCCTGCTCCATGCCGTCTTCATTGAGCGCGACTCCGCGTTCGAGGCCCACCTCTTCAAAGGTGCCATCGTGCTTGTTGCGAAACAGGAAACTGGAGGTGGAATCGCAAGCGACATAGATATCGGGCCAACCGTCGTTGTCAAAGTCTGCGGCAACGGCAGTCATCCCGTAACTGCCCCTGGCCTTGGAAATGCCCGACTTTTCACTCACGTCGCTAAAGGTGCCATCCCCATTGTTGTGATAGAGCGAATGATGTCCCGCCGGCAAGCCGCGAGGGCCGCAATTCACAGGCACACCTTTCCAGTTGCAATACGAATTCTGGCCTGGCTTGGGCACC
>CAZZGS010000004.1:16242-25861 GCA_964653845.1 uncultured Bryobacter sp. | reverse complement strand
GAAGGCGATTTGATCGATGTCGGTGTTGCGCAGAATCTGGTGGAGAAGTCTGGCAGTTGGTACAGCTATAAGGGTGAGCGGATTGGACAGGGGCGTGAGAATGCACGTCAGTTTATGAAGGATCATCCGGATGCAGCCAATACGCTAGATGCTGAATTGCGCAAACTGCTGGGGCTTGCACCACGGGTCGATACACCGCCCACGGATGTGGAATCACCGGTGAAAGCCAAGAAGAGTGCCTCCGCAGCCCAATAAAACTAGGTAAAACATTAGTTGGTGAACCTGTTTGGCCCGTGAAATGGGCATGAAACAGGTCCGGATATTTAAAAAGGCCCTTTTTAGGGCCTTTTTCCGATTATTTCTCTTTACATCGTTCTGAAAAGTCCCGTATGATGAGGGTGCGCTTGAAGCTGAAACATTTTGTACTAGAAATGTTTTGATCAGCACAGGCCAAACGAAGCAACCCAAGGAGCAACCTCAATGGCTGATCGCATGACACAATCTCAGTTGATCAAGGAAATCGCCGAAAAGCTAAGCCTTACCAGCAAGCAGGCAAAAGAATTCATCACCACCTATGCCGAAATCATGGTGCGTGAGACCAAGAAGGCTGGAGAAGCCACGCTGCCCGGAATCGGCAAGCTGGTTCGTCAGGAGCGCAAGGCGCGTACTGGCCGTAATCCTGCCACTGGTGCAACCATCAAGATCCCGGCCAAGAAGGTCGTAAAGTTCCGCGTCGCCAAGGCAGTAAAAGACGCGATCGTTCCGCCGAAGAAGGCCAAATAGTTTTTTCTATTACTCCCCTCCGGTAAGAGACCCCGCCCGAAGCGCTTATGCGTCTTTGAGGCGGGGATTTTGATTTATGCCCTGAGACTTTTCAATGCGGCGAGCAGGGATAGGGACAAGGCTCCGAGGACGAAGACGTTGTGGTATTCGGCGAAGTTGCCGGTGATGAGGTGGACGCTTACGCTCATCACTGGGCCTAGCATGGCCATATAGTCGGCCATCTCACCGGCTTTGGGGTGCATCGAGACGATCTGTAGAGCGAAGGGGACGAAGCAGGCGATACCAGCGCCGAGGAGCGCGTAGAAGAGCATCAGTGGGCCGGCACTGGCTGGAGTGAGAATTGCTCCTACGATTGCTACTACGCACAGGATGTTGCCGGCGAGGACGATGCGTCGCAGGTCCATTGTTTCTTTGAGGCCTGCGAGGTAGCGGACTGAGCCGACTACCATCCAGAAGACTCCGGAGAGGATTCCGGCGGCTACGAGGGGTGGCAGGAGGGTGTCGCCGATGCGGATGGATTTAGCGAGGACGCTCGACCAGGCGGTGGCTTGCGTCATCGTGAAGACTTCGGCGCAGTAGGCGGTGAAGGCTACCGCCAGAGGGACTGCTGCTTTACTGGTTTGAGTGGCGGCTTTGCGGGTTGCTTCGGCGGTCCAGTCTGGTAGTTTGCCGTGCAGCCAGAGGCCTGCGGGGATTCCGATGGTGAGGGCGAAGCCGGCGGCGTAGATGGCTTCGCCGGTCCACTGGGTTAGCAGTGCGTTTAGGAGAAAGGATTCTCCGAGGCCAAAGCCTGCCATCGATTCGAGAATGAGCGTTGGGTTTTTTGTTAGGTTCATTCCCATGCTCTGACGCTGGATTGTGGTGATGGCGCGGTAGAGACCTGAGAGGGCGATGCGCGAGGCAGCGCCTTGCATTGCGTAGGCGAGGAGCAGGGCGGGGAGGCCCTGGGCCAGCACTGGCAGCCAGACGGCGATGGCGAGGAGGATGAGGCCGGTTGCGCCAGAGACCTTTTTGCCGCTTCGCTTCAGGTAGAGGTTGACTAGCAGTGCGGTGATGGCCCCGGTGGATAGGACGAGGCCGAATT
The DNA here is from genome assembly GCA_964653845.1 of uncultured Bryobacter sp. Taxonomy (GTDB): domain Bacteria; phylum Acidobacteriota; class Terriglobia; order Bryobacterales; family Bryobacteraceae; genus Bryobacter. Next base: position 23,994 of record CAZZGS010000004.1, on the reverse strand, counting down.
GCGGGAGTGTCAAGCCGCTGCGGGTCTGGATGTAGCCATTTAAAACAGCCATTCCACTGAGGTGGCCGAATAGAAACATGGCTATGGCTGTAGGAAGTAACGGCAAGCTGAACTACTAGTGTATTAGGGTAGTGGAGATGCAGGACGTTTATCATTACTGGGCTGGGGAATGGCGCAAGCCGCAGGGCAGTGTTTGTTTGCCCGTTCATGACCCGGCGAAGGCTGAGCAAGTGGCTCAGGTTTTTGTTGCTGAAGCGGCTGAGGTGGATGCTGCGGTGCAGGCTGCGCAGACTGCTTTTCGGAGCTGGCGGCAAGTGCCTGTTACCGAACGCGTGCAGCCGTTGTTTCGATTGAAGGCGATTCTCGAGCGGGACTTTGAGGCGCTGGCGCGGACGATTACGCTTGAGTGCGGCAAGACGCTGGCCGAGAGCCGGGGGGAGATGCGCAGGGCGATTGAGAATGTCGAGACTGCTTGCGGAATGCCTTATCTGCTGCAGTCTGGATTCAACGAGACTATAGCTCCGGGGATCGATGAGTTTTCGATTCGGCAGCCGCTGGGGGTGGCCGCGATTCTTTGCCCGTTTAATTTTCCGGGGATGATTCCGTTCTGGTTTCTGCCTTATGCGATTGCGGTGGGTTGTGCGGTGGTGATCAAGCCTAGCGAACGGGTGCCGCTGACGCTGCAGATGTTGATGCAATCGATGCAAGAGAGCGGGCTTCCTGCCGGTGTTGTAAATGTGATCAACGGGGGGCGTTCTGTGAGCGAGGCGCTGATTGCGCATCCGCTGGTTAGGTCGGTGAGTTTTGTTGGATCGAGTACTGCGGCTAGGGCGGTTTATGCGCAGGCTGCTTCGCTCGGCAAGCGGGTGCAGTGTCAGGGTGGGGCGAAGAATCCGGTTGTGATCTTGCCCGATGCCGATATTGATACGGCTACAGCGGTGATTGCGGATTCGGCTTTTGGTTGTGCCGGGCAGCGTTGTCTGGCGGCTAGTATTGCGGTGTTGGTGGGTGAGGCGAAGCTGCCGTTTGGCGATGCGTTGCGGGATGCTGCTGCGACGCGCAAGACGGGCAATGGGTTTGAGGATGTGCAAATGGGGCCGGTGATCTCTGAGGCTTCACGCGAGCGGATTCATGGATTGCTTGGCGAGATTGAAGGGGCTGGCGGGAGGTTGAGTGTCGATGGACGTGCGCCTGATCTTGGGGCCGGGTATTTTGTGCGGCCTACTGTTGTTGAGGGTCTTGATGAGGGGAGTGAGTTATTGCGGACAGAGATCTTTGGGCCGGTGCTGACGCTGGTGGAGAAGCCGAGTATTGAGGCGGCTCTTGAGTTTGTGAACTCCGGGGCTTATGGCAATATGGCTTGTCTGTTTACGCGGAGTGGCGAGGCGGCGCGGCGGTTTCGCACTGAAGCTGAAGTGGGCAATGTTGGCATCAATGTCGGTGTGGCGGCGCCGATGTCGTTCTTCCCGTTTAGTGGCGCTCGCGAGAGTTTCTTTGGTGATTTACATGGACAGGGGAAGGACGCAGTGCGGTTCTTTACCAATGAAAAGGTGGTGGTGGAACGCTGGCCTAAAGAGTGGTCGAGGAAGTTTTAGCGATGCGCTTTGATTCACCGGGGACGATACTTTATGGGGCCGGTTCGCGGCATCAGTTGGCCGAGATTTTGCAGGCCAAGCGAGTGCTGATTGTTAGCGACGGATGGCTTGTGCAGTCTGGGGCGGTGGCTCCGATTGTGGAGAGCCTTAGTAGGGCTACTTGCGTGTTTGACGGAGTGCAGGCGGACCCGACGGAGGCCAATGTTGAGGCTGGGCTAGCCGCTTTGATTGGGTTTGAAGCTGACGGGATTGTTGCCTTTGGCGGGGGCAGTTCGATTGATTGCGCCAAGGCGATCCGGTTTCGGGCGGGGGATTTGCCCTTGGTGGCGGTGCCAACGACGGCTGGCACCGGGAGCGAGGCTACGCCGGTGATGGTGATTACCGATACGGCGGCCGGGGTGAAGCGGATGACTCGCGATGCGAGGCTGATGCCCGATGTGGCGATTGTAGATTATGAGTTGAGTATGAGTATGCCGCGGGGGCTGACGGCGCATGTTGGGGTGGATACGCTGTCGCACGGGATTGAGGCTTATGTTTCGCGCAAGCGACATGCGCTGACTACGGGGTTGGCGCATAATTGCATTGAGCGATGTGTGCGGTATCTTCGGCGGGCGTGGGTGGATGGTAGCGACCGTGAAGCTCGTGAGGCGATGGCGCTGGCGGCTTTTGAGGGTGGGCTTGCTTTTGGTAATGCGAGTGTTGCGCTGGTGCACGGGATGTCGCGGCCGCTGGGAGCTTTGTTTCATATTCCGCATGGGTTGTCTAATGCTGTGTTGTTGCCTGAGGTGACGCGGTTCTCTTTTAATGGGGCGGAAGAATTGTATGCCGAGATTGCTGCTGTGTTTGGGGTGGATCGCAGTAAGACGGCCTTTATCGAGTGGCTTGAAAATTTGAACCGGGATCTTGAGGTACCGCGGTTGCGTGAGTGTTGCGGCAATGATTTTGAGCGGTTTCAGGCGAGTATTTCGAAGATGGCTGTGGATGCTCTCGCTTCGGGATCGCCGGGGAATAATCCGGTGGTGCCAACTGCGGCTGAGATCGAAGAAATTTATCTTGCTGCGTGGTGATCGATTCCAGTTTGTGTTCTCGCCTTACGGGCAGAGACAAATATGGGACTAGCAGAAAAACGTAAGATCAAAGAACTTCAAGACGCGACGATTCCGGAGCGGGAAGCTGAGCTTTTAGAGATCACGGGCGCTCCGATTAGCTACGACATCGATTGGGAGAGCCTGTCGAGTGATGAGGCAGGGCTTAATTTTCTCGATAACCTTTCTTGTCATCGGTTGAATATGGCGCTTCGGGTGATCTGTTCTGATGCGCTGGGACGCGAGGCAGTGGCTGAAGGTCTGAAGTCGGTGAAGCTGAAGAATGTTTCGACACCCGATATGCGGAAGTTGAGCTTTGCCGGCGGCACGCTTGAGATGCATTGCGCTTATGCGCAAGGCACTTCCGGGTATCACTCCGACAATGATATTCGCGCAGTGCTGATGCAGGGACTGTAAGCTATCTCCTAGTGAAGCAAGTTTGGAAATGGTTTCAGGCCGTAGTCCCGGCGCTGGTGGCGCTGGCTGTTGTGCTGATTCCGTTTCTGGTTATTCAACCTTCTAAGGCCCAGGATGAGCAAGTAATGTTGCTTGTGCTGGGCTTGAAGCCGTGGGCTCCGGTTCTTGGGTTGCTTTGTGTGATCTTTAGCTTGCTGCAGTCGCGGCGGATTCGCCGTTGGCCTGCCTATTTGCTTAGTGTGCTGACTGTGGTGTTTGCCGGGATGGGTTATGTGAATGTGTTTGAGATCATGTTTCACCGGGTGGATCAGTCTACTTTTGCTGTGGCTTCCGATGCCAAGGTGGATGGGGATGACATGCTGCTGACGGTGAAGCTTGGTGGGGAATCTCGGGGCTATCCGGTGCGCATGCTTGCCTACCACCATTTGGTGAATGACCGCGTGTCCGGGGTGCCGATTGTTGCAACGTATTGAACGCTCTGTCACACCGGTCTGGTGTGGGGAAGGGAACTCGATGGCAGGGTGCTTACGTTTCGACTGGCTGGTGTCAATAATCAAAATTTTCTGATGCGGGATGAGGAGACGGGGAGCTACTGGCAGCAGATCAGCGGCAAGGCAATTGCAGGCCCGCTTCGGGGTAAACAACTAAGTTTCGTCCATTGGGACGAATTGAGTTTTGATGTTTGGCGGGATGAGAATCCGCGGGGGATGGTGCTGTTGCCTGTTGGTAAGTACGTGAGCCAGTATGCGGCCAAGGATTGGGAAACCAAGATGAAAAAGGCGCGGACGGTTGTGGATACATCGAAGACTGGGCTTGGGCCGCGTGAGCTGATGATTGGGGTGGAAGCATCTGGAGCGAGCCGGGCTTACCGGCATGAGCGTGTGTTGTCGCAAAAGCTTATTGAGGATCGTGTTGGCGGGGAGGCGATTGTAATTGTTGTTGGGCTGGACGGCAAATCAGTGCGAGCTTTCTTTGCCGAGTTGCCGGGTAGTGGCGTGGTGCCAGAGTTCTATCGGAAAGAAGAAATTGGGGGCGGGTTGATTGTGGACAGCGAGACGGGTGGGGAATGGAATTTTCAAGGGTGTGCGGTAAGTGGAGCGCTTGTTGGCAAGTGTCTTGCGCCGCTCAGGATCGTCAAGGATTACTGGTTTGACTGGCACTTGTACCACCCGCAAAGCTCCGTTGCTGACCGCTAAGTTAATGAGGGTGTAGATTGGGGTAGAGGAGCCTCAATGAAGATACTCGTTCTTGGTGCGACTGGCAGTGTGGGGAATCTTATCGTGTCTCAGGGGCTTGAACTGGGGCTTGTGATTCGTGTGCTGGTTCGCGATCCCGAAAAGTTTAAGGTGCAGCATCACAATCTGGAGGTTTTGAGTGGGAATGCTCTCGATGCCGCTTGTGTCGAGCAGGCGTTGGTTGGGTGTGATGTTGTGATCTATGCTTTGGGTTCGGCTCAATTGGGAAAGGCGACTACGTTTTTTTCCGACTCTACTCGAATTCTAATTGCAGCTATGGAGAAGATGGGTGTGCGCCGGTTGATTGCGATCACGGGGATTGGGGCTGGGGATAGCAAGGGGCATGGAGGCTGGTTTTATGACTGGATCATTTTTCCTCTTTTCACAAAGCCGATCTATGCAGATAAAGATGTACAAGAGAAGTTGATTCGCGAGAGTAAGCTGGACTGGGTAATGGTGCGGCCGGCGGCTTTTACGAATGGGCCTCTGGGTGGGCGGCTTCGTGCGCTCGATCAGTTGGAGGGTGTCACCATTTCGGGGATCTCGCGGGCGGATGCGGCAGCCTTTGTGCTGGATCAGTTGCGCAGTGACCGGTGGCTTAAGAAGACACCGCTGGTAGGCTATTGAGTGCTCCCATGATGAGAATTTCAATTTTCGTTTGCGCTGCCCTGATGGCCCAGAGTGATTCGCGTGATTTGTTTGATGGCAGGTCTCTGGATGGCTGGATGTGGAGCCGTGAGGCGGTGCCGCCAACGCCATCGTGGGTGGCTCGCGATGGGATGCTGGTGGCGATGCCGGGGCAGGGAAAAGAGGTTTACCTGCTGACCAAAGAGTCGTTTGAGGATTTTGATTTCACGTTCGAGTGGCGGGCCGAAGCTGGGGCGAATTCCGGGGTGAAGTACCGGATCCAGACTTATGGGGAATCTACGCGCCGGATTGAGCCGGTGGGGCTTGAGTATCAGATCACCGATGACGAGACCAACCCGGATGCATTGTCGACGGTGCGGCATTCCGCTGGTGCGCTTTATGATTATGTTGCCCCTGTGAAGAAGGGGCCTGCTCTGGCCGAGAAATGGCATCAATCGCGGATCCTGGTGCGTGGATTGCACGTGGAGCATTGGCTGGATGGGGCAAAGGTTGTGGATGTGGATCTCGATAGCGAGGCGGCTGAGAAGTCGTTTAACTTGAGCACCCGGCAGTCACGAATCATGTTGCGGAAGCAGGCGGTGAGGCAGTCGCCGATTGCGCTGCAGATTCACGATGGGATGGTGGAGTTTCGCAATCTGGAGATTCGAACGCTAAAATAGGAATACATGCCTATTTATGAGTACCGCTGCACAGAGTGCGGCAGCGCGTTTGAGAAGATACGTCCGATGCGTGAAGCTGAGGACCCGACAGATTGCCCCCGGTGCGGCCGGGTTGTGGCAAAGAAGGAATTGTCCGTTTGCTGCATGAGCGTTAGCGGTGGCTCTGGCAATGCGATGGGTGGCGGTTGCGGCCCGCGCGGCGGCTTTACTTGAGCCCGTTAAAATAGGCCCGTGCGGCCTTTATTTTAGAATTACCGCTGGGACGTCGGCGTCGCGGACCGACTTGTTGAAGGTGATTAGATCGGTCTTGAGAAGTCCGTCGAGCTTTCGCAGTTGGATGTTGGCTTTTGTGGCGAGGTCTTCGTAGACCTGATTCGATTGCGCAGTGGGGGCGGTATCTGAATTCTGAACTGTGCCCAAGAGTGAGGCGAGTTTGTTGTTTAGCTTTATCGGGTAGTTGAGAGGGTCCTGGTTGCTTCGATTCTTGACCTGATAGAGCTCTTGCTCGACTTCGAGGAGGCTGGCGCTGAGCTTCTTGCCAGCATCGACCGCTGCTTTGGCTGAGGGGAGTTTGGCGGCCTTGGCAACCAGTTCGTCAACTTGCTTGCGGGCGTCGCGGATCTGGATTACTGCATCGTTGGCCTGGGTGATCTTGTCGCGAAGCTGCAGAGAGAGATCGAGCTGCTTTTGGAGGTCGCCAATGGTGCTTTCCATGCGTGGGTCGCGGTGCAACGTGAAGGGTTGGGTTTGGGTCTTGCCGTCTGCGCTTACACGTACGGAGTAATTGCCTGGGACTGCGCGGGGGCCTCTGGAGTTGGCAGCCCAGTAGATCATGCCCGGGAAGCTGGTCGAGTCTGGGTAGCGCAAATCCCATACGAAGCGGTTTAGGCCCGCTTCGCCGGCGACCTTGGGGTATTTCTGAACGAGTTTGCCTGCGGCGTCGAGGATCTCGATTGAGACGTCGGCTTTGGCTTTGTTTTTGAGACTGTACTGGACGGTGATGCCTTCTGGTGGGTTCTGGCCACCGGTGGGTGCGCGGAGGCCTTCGATGTTCACGCTGTTACCGGCATAGCGGTAGTTGGCCTTGGGTGCGTAGACGTAGAGGTCTTCTGTGGGAAGGCCTGACGTCATTTGATAGAGGAGCGGGAGTTCGTCGAAGACCCAGAAGGAGCGGCCCTGGGTGGCAATGACAAGATCCTTCTCGCGCTTGTGGAAGGCGATGTCGGTGATGGGCACTACAGGCAGATTGAGCTGGAAGGGTTTCCAGTTGTCGCCATCATCGAATGAAACATAAAGGCCGGTTTCTGTTCCGGCGACGAGAAGGCCCTTGCGGTTGGGATCTTCGCGGATGACGCGGGTGAAGGCGGCCTCACCGATGCCATTGACGATCTTCTTCCAGGTCTTGCCGTAGTCATTGGTGCGGTAGAGATAAGGCCGGAAGTCGTCGCTCTTGTACATGGTGCCGGCGAAGTAGGCTTTGGCTGGATCGTGTGGGGAAGCTTCGATGGAGTTGATCTGGATCCACTCGGGCATGATGGTTTTGGGTGTGACGTTGGACCAGTTCTTGCCGCTATCGCGAGTTACGTAGACGAGGCCGTCGTCGCTACCGGTCCAGATGAGGCCCTGGGTAAGCTTTGATTCGTCGACGGTAAAGATCGTGGAATAGTATTCGACGCTGGTGTTGTCTTTGGTAATGAGGCCTCCGGTAGAGCCTTGCTTGGACTTGTCGTCGCGGGTGAGATCGGGGCTGATCGATTCCCAGCTTTGGCCTTCGGTGGTGGAGCGGAAGAGCTGATTGGCACCAGAGTAAAGTACCTTTGGATCGTGGGGTGAGAAGAGGAGGGGGAAGTTCCACTGGAAGCGGAATTTCATGGCTTCGGCGCCGGCGCCCATGGGGTTGTCGGGCCAGACGTGGACACCGCGGGTCTGGCCTGTGAGGTAGTTGTACCGAGTGAGGAGGCCGCCGTAGGAGCCGGCGTAAACGATGTTGAGGTTCTTGGGATCGGGGGCAATCCAGCCGCTCTCGCCGCCTCCGACGGGGTGCCAGTCTCGCTCGGAGATCACGCCATCGTTGCCTCTGGATTTGGTCTTAATTGTGGTGTTATACTGTTGA
>CAZZGS010000004.1:0-16232 GCA_964653845.1 uncultured Bryobacter sp. | reverse complement strand
CCATAGATGCCGTAGGGGAAATCTTCGTCGAGGGCGACGCGGTAGAACTGGGCGGTGGGATGGGCCTGGTTGGTCCAGGTTTGGCCTCCGTTGAAGCTGACGTTTGCGCCACCGTCGTTGGCCTGGATCATGCGTTGCGAGTCATTGGGGGCGATCCATAGATCGTGGTTGTCACCGTGTGGAGTGGGGATGGCAATGAAGGTGCGCCCGCCGTCGTCGGAGCGATGGAAGCCGACGTTGCAGACATAGACGGTGTTGAGGCGAGTTGGGTCGGCATAGATGCGGGAGTAATACCAGGCGCGCTGGCGGAGGTTACGTTCTTCATTGACCCGGATCCATTCTTTGCCGCCGTTGTCGGAGCGGAATACGCCGCCGTCTTCGGCTTCGATGATGGCCCAAACGCGTTCGGGATTTACTGGTGAAACAGTGACGCCGATCTTGCCCTGAACGCCTTGAGGGGCGCCGGTGTTGTGTCCGATTTCTGTCCAGGTTTCACCGGCATCGGTTGACTTGAAGAGGCCGCTGCCGGGGCCGCCAGAATCGAAGCTGTAGGGAGTGCGCTGGACTTGCCAGAAGCTGGCGTAGATGACGCTCGGGTTAGCGGGTTCGAAGATGAGGTCGACGCAGCCGGATTTTTCTCCACGCGTGTAGAGCTGCTTCCAGGTGGTGCCGCCATCGGCGGTCTTGAAGATGCCACGTTCAGGATTCGGACCGGACATGTGGCCGATGGCGCAGACGTAGACGACGTCGGGGTTCCTGGGATGGATGCGCACGCGCCCGATCTGTCGGGTTTCAGCGAGGCCGATATGCTTCCATGTTTTGCCTGCATCGAGTGATTTGTAGACGCCATCGCCGTGGGAGGCGTTGCCTCGAAGCGCCTGTTCACCCATGCCGGCGTAGACAATGTTGGGATCTGAATCGGCTACTGCTATTGAGCCGACTGAGCCTGTCTTGAGTTGGCCATCGCTTACTGGAGCCCAGCGATTGCCGCCATCGAGGGTCTTCCAAATGCCGCCGCCGGTGCCACCGAAATAGTAAACGTTCGGTTGTGAGGGCACGCCGGTGACGGTTACTACGCGACCGCCCCTGTAGGGGCCGATTGAGCGGAACTTCAGTTCCTTGGCAAAGGGAACGTCATCGGCTGCTGCGACTGTGAGAGCGGCGATAAGAAAGAGAAGGGATCCAAGTCTCATGCTTCGCGCAGTCTAGCGCAAAATTGGAAAATATTCGAGGCAATAGATCCAGCAGCAGGTGAGCAACAGTAGGAGCATTGCTTTTAAATTGAAGATTTCGACCGTGGATTGCCACCATGCGAGGATGCCTGGAGGGATTAGGGCTAGTGCGATGGCCCAGTTGGGATGGGTTGGATAGAGCTCCCAGCATGCGGCGGCAAGGGTGACGCTGAGTCCGATTGTCCAGCCGAGTTGCGGTGCCATGGCGAGGATCAGTATGAGGATCGAAGTGACTGCTGTGAAGGCGAAGCGGACTTGCAGGGTGAGGTCTACACCTACTGTTAGTAGCGCTAACAACGGGTAGCTGACTTGATGCCAGGACTTCCACGGTTTTGCTTCGATTGGAGCTGTGTCTGGAACTGCTCTTTGTAGCAGTGCGCCGAGGATGAGGCCGAAAGTGAATTCCATCATTTTCCAGCCAGGGAAGTTCTGGATAGGGACCAGGTTGAAGAAGGTGCCTCCACCGAAGCCGATTGCTCCACCGAGAGTGCCCCAAAGGGCGAAGCGGTATGCGATGGGGTTGCGGACAAGCAGCAATACGGCCAAGGCTGAGAGCGCCAGGCCAGCCCAGATTTCTTCTCGTGGACGGATCAGGCGATTGGAGAAATAGATGAGTTTGGGTTGATTGATGAGCATCCAGCCGGCTTGGGTTGCGACCATCAGGAAGAGTGAGACGCGGACGGGGCGCTTGGGCATGAGCCAGGCGAGGCTGATAATGACGCCGCCGAGGAGGCCCCATATGGCACCTTTGACGGTGAGGCCGATGAGGCCCCAGAGGCGAGTGTCTGGATCCCGAAAGAGGCCGATGGTTTGGCCATAGGTCATTTGGCCGCCAAGGCCGATACCGATGGTGCAGAGGCCGATGAAGAGGCTGGCCTGGCGGGCGGTCCATTTCTTTTGGTAGGCAATGGCCATGGCCCAGAGGGCACCGGGGATCATCGCACCCAAGGGGCCACCGCCGATTGAGCCGCGGAGAGCCCAACCGATCGACATCATTAATGCAGGTAGGAGCACTAGACGATCTTAGCGACTTCGTCGAAGGGGAGACGGGGACCGCGGGGCCGGAGTTTCGATTTGTCGCCGTAGCCGAAATTACAGAGGAAGTTGGATTTGTAGTTTGTGCCAACGAGGAAGGCTTCGTCGACGGCTGCGTTGTTGAAGCCGGACATGGGGCCGCAATCGAGGCCGAGGCCACGAGCGGCAATCATGAAGTAGGCTGCCTGGAGGGTGCTGTTGCGGAAGGCGAAGCGCTCGGTGAATTCGGGTTTGCCTTCGAACATAGGTTGCACGTTGGAGTGCGGCCAGAGACGATCCATCTTCTTGTAGAAGTCCTGGTCGTCGGCAAAGATAGCGGTGACTGGTGCCTGCATGGTCTGAGTTTTTCTTTGGCTTCGGCGGTGCTGACGAAGATTACGCGCAGGGGGCAGCAGTTCATGGAGGTTGGGCCCATCTTCATCTGGTTGTAGATTTGAACCAGGAGAGCGGGGTCTACGGGGGTGTCGAGGTAAGCGGGGAAGGTGCGGGCCTCTCCGAAGAGAAGGTCAAAGCTAACGTCATCGATTCTTGTCATCTCTTGAAGGATAGCGGAGCGAGCGTGAAATAGTAGAGAATCTGTTGTAACGAGGTTTTACCTATGAACGATCACGATAGTCCTGTTGGAGAGTTGGTCCACCTTTATGTGGACGGAGCGTTTGGCCGGCGAGAACTGATCGAACGCGTCTTGAAGCTGACGGGGAGCATGGCTGCGGCCATGGTTGCCCTGAGCGGCTTTGAAGAATTGAATGCTCAGGCGACACCGGTGCCCCCTGGGGTTCGCGTTGCTGAAAACGATCCTGATATAGAAGCGCGCGATGTGACCTTTGCTGGGGTGGCGTCTTCGATGTTCGGATACCTGGTCATCCCGAAACGGGCAAGAATTGAGCCGCAGCCGGCGGTGATCGTGATTCATGAGAATCGCGGACTGGTGGAGCACATACGCGATGTCACCCGTCGTGTGGCCAAGGCCGGATATGTGGCGCTGGGTGTAGATATGCTGAGCCGTCAAGGCGGTAGTGCGCAGTTTGCCGATCCCACACAGCAGGCTGCCGCTTATGGGCGGACCAATGCAATCGATCGCCGGGCTGACCTGATCAGTTCGCTTGACTTTCTAAAGCGACAGGAAGACACCGTCATCCACGACCGTATTGGCGTTGTGGGCTTTTGTGCTGGCGGAGGCATGGTTTGGGACCTAATCGTCAATGTTCCCGAGATTGCAGCTGCGGTGCCCTATTACGGGAACCCTGTTCCAACAACGGCAGAAGACGTTGCGAAGATTCGAACGCCCGTACTCTCTATTTACGCAGAGACAGATCGCAACCTTACTCGCAATATGCAGATCGCGGCCGGGCTTTTGAGCACCGCGAGCAAGAGCTACGGACTGTACGTATATGAAGGCGTTGGCCACGCTTTCCACAACGATACAGGTGCTGCCTATAACGCTACGGCTGCAGCCGATGCCTGGGCGCGGACCATCACTTACTTTGACAAGTGGTTGCGACGTCCTCGCTGATTTACTGCTGCTTTTGCGACCACGGCGGCGTGATGCCGTTGGTGCGTGCGTAGGCAATTAGCTGGCCCAAGTGCTCCGCCATGTGCGTGTTGACGATCACGTAGATCCCGCGCATGGTGGAGGGCTGACCAAAGACTGGCATCTCGCGGTCAAGGACGGCGGTGCGTAGCGTTGGCAGTTCTTTTCTCACAGATTCGAGACTCTCAGAGAGCAAATCTACGGCTTTGTCTTTTGTCAGCATTTCAGATTCTTTTTTGGATTGATCTTTGAATCGCTGATTTACGAGGTCCTGGGGTGGACTGTCTTTGGCCATCCAGAGGAGGAGGTTGTTTCCATAGGCGGTGTGCAAAAGAACTTCACGAAAGCTGCGAACGCCTTGGGCAGGACGCCAGTCCATTTTGTCTTGCGGGATTGCCTTGGCCAGTGCCAGTAATTTTGACGCGCTGTCTTCGAAGGGGTTCATCAAATCGATTGCCGCTACTGCGGGCTTGACGTCTTCGACGCCTATTAGTTCCACGTCGAAAATCAATTCGGACTTTGGTGGGATTGCTCCGCGGCCTGGTTCGCCGTAGGCCATTTGATAGGGGATGAAGAGGCGTCGCTTGCCGCCTACTTTCATGCCTTCAAATCCTGCTTCCCAACCGGCGATGACTCGTCTTCTGCCCTGGACGAACTTGAGTGGCTGGTTACGATCACGCGAAGAATCGAACTTCTTTCCGTCGGTGAGCCAACCGGTATAGTGGACGGTAAACTCCTGTCCTGGTTTTGCTATAGCTCCAGAGCCAACTTCAATTTCTGTAAAGCGCATCCGGATGAAGTCTGTTGGCGTGCCTGCGATCTCAGGGATTTGGGCGAGCGTCAAGAAGAGAGTGAGGAGTTGCATCACTCTTCAGGGTAACTCCGCTGATCTTGCGGGCGCGGGATTCTGTCATCAGGAAGTGGATCAGTTGGGCTGCAGCGTCGTAGCTGAGGCCTTCAGGCCTGATGTTGGATACGCAGTTGCGCTCTGCGTCGTTGCGGCCTTGCCTGGGGTTGTAGGTGAGGTATGCGCCGAGGCTGTCTGGTGAGGTGAGGCCGGGGCGTTCGCCGATCAGGACGAGGGCAAGCTTAGCACCTAGTTGCTCGCCGATTTCATCGCCGATGGCGACACGGGCCTGGGTTGCAACGATGATGGGTGCCAGCTTCCAGTCTTCGAGCAGAGGGAGCAACCGGTTGATCAGTTCTTTCGTGTGTCTGTGGACCGCCAAGGCAGATAGCCCGTCGGCGACGATGATTGCAGCATCGCATGGGTTTTGTTGCAATTTACCTTGGAGACGACGCCCGAGATCTGGGCGGAGAAGGTAGCTGCGGCGGTCTTTGGCTTCTGATTGAACAAGGATGTGATCGAAGCCAAGGGAACTGGGGTCGAGTTCAAGGTGCACAGCGTCGCGGGCTCTTGCGTGGTCGAGGTCGAAGCGGAGCAGTTCCTTTGTGCTTAGCGATGAGCCTCGCCGTTCGAGGCCCACTCTTGCTGCAGTAAAGGATCTTAAGTCAATAGCCATGTCTGATCCAATACTGGGGGCCGTGTCTCGAGCCATGCTTCGAATTCCGGGGCGGGCTTGAGGCCGAGGAGAGCGCGGAGGTAGAGTGCGTCGTGGAAGCTGGTGCTCTGGTAGTGGAGCATGATGTCGTCCGCGCCTGGGACACCCATGATGTAGTTGCAGCCGGCTGTGCCGAGAAGCGTGAGCAGGTTGTCCATGTCGTCCTGGTCGGCTTCGGCATGGTTGGTGTAGCAGATGTCGCAACCCATCGGGACGCCCATCAGCTTGCCGCAGAAATGGTCTTCAAGACCGGCTCGCAGAATCTGCTTGCCGTCGTATAAATACTCTGGCCCGATGAAGCCTACTACGGTGTTGACGAGGAGCGGTGAGTAGCGGCGTGCGACGGCGTAGGCTCTTGCTTCGCAGGTCTGTTGATCTACGCCTTGATGCGCGTTGGCCGAGAGGGCAGAGCCCTGGCCGGTTTCGAAGTACATAACGTTCTCGCCGCGCTTTAGTTCTTTGGTGGCCTGCCATGCTTCGTCTAGCAGGGCGAGGTTGACGCCGAAGCTGTAGTTGGCGGCTTCTGTGCCAGCGATGGATTGGAAGACGAGATCTACCGGTGCGCCCTGGCGGATGACTTCCATCAGGGTTGTTACGTGTGCGAGGACGCACGATTGCGTTGGGATGGCTAGCTTGAGCCGGAGGTCGTCGAGCATGCGCAGGATTGCGATTACGGTTGAGACGCTGTCGGAGGCGGGGTTAACGCCGATGCAGGCGTCGCCGCTGGCCAGGCTGAGGCCGTCGAGGGTGCTTGCTGCGATGCCTTGCAGGTTGTCGCTGGGGTGGTTGGGTTGCAGACGCGTGGAGAGCCTGCCGGGGAGCCCGATGGTGGTGCGGAAGCGTGTGACGACGTGGCAGCGTGAGGCTACGAGGATCAGGTCCTGGTTGCGCATTAGTTTGGATACTGCTGCGGCCATTTCCGGGGTGATGCCTGGGGCGGCGGCTTTGAGTTCTTCTTCAGTTGCGGTTAGGAGCCAGTCGCGGAAGTCTCCTACGCACAAGGAAGAGATTGGCTGGAAGGCCTCTTCGTTGTGCGAGTCGCAGATGAGGCGGGTGACTTCATCGGTCTCGTAGGGAATGATGGGTTCGTTGAGGATTCGGCGCAGAGGGATATCGGCGAGTGCGGTGCGGGCGCGGATGCGTTGTTCCTGTGAGGTTGCGGCGATGCCTGCCAAGACGTCGCCTGAGCGCAGAGGGCTTGCGTGTGCGAGGAGTTGTTTCAGGTTCACGAATCACCTTGATGTGCTTGAGCGAACTCTTCTTCTGGCGAGAGGATGAGGCGGTGACGGGCATGGAAGGCGAACCAAATCAGACCGAGGATGAACCAGACGACAGCTCCGTAGACACCCTTGACGTATTCGGCGTTGAAGAAGAGCGTGAAGAGGGTGAGGGTTGCGATGAGGCCGCTGATGATTGCGCCGGGTTGACCGAGCGGGCTGAAATAGGGACGTTGCAGATTCGGGAGGTTGCGACGCAGCAGGAGGTAGGAGGCCATCTGGAGGACGTAGGCGATGACTGCACCGAAGACGGCCATGTTTAGGAGGATAGCGCCTACGGGGCTGTCGTGCGGGGCGTAGTGGATGCCGAGAGCGGCGGAGAAGCCCATGACTGCTCCGGCGATGAGGGCGCGGTGTGGGGTCTTGCGTTCGCTGTGTGTTTTGGAGAGCCAGACGGGGAAGTAGCCGGCTCGCGAGAGTGAGTAGATTTGCCGGCCGTAGGCGAAGATGATCGTGTGGAAGCTGGCGACGAGGCCGATGCAGGCTACGACGGCGAGGACTTTGCTGCTGGCTGAGTTGCCGTATGCGGCGACGAAGCCGAGGAAGAGCGGTTCGTTCGATACTGCGACTGCGGCGGCACCTGGAGCACTGCCAGCGCCGAGGGTGAGTGTCATGTAAGCGCAGAAGACCAGCGTTGCGAGGCCCCAGGTGAGGCCTCTTGGGATGTCGACTACTGGATCGTGACTTTCTTCTGCGGCTAGCGGGAGCTGTTCGATCGCGAGGTAGAACCAGAGGGCGAAAGGGAGGCAGGCCCAGAAGCCGTTGATGCCTTTTGGGAAGTATGGGGTGGCGAAGCGGGCCAGGTCGAATTGGGGTGCGACGGAGATCCAGTAGATGACCAAAGCGATCAGGGCGGCGATGGTGATGATTAGTGAGAAGCGAAAGCTGAGTTCAACGCCCCAGATGTTTAGTGCGACGAAGACGGCGTAGCAGGCTAGCCACCAGAAAGGTTCTACCGATTTGTCTGTGCCAAAGATGGCGCCGAGGTAGCCGCCGATGCCGACGACGATAACTGCTGGTGTGAGGATGTACTCCATGTTCTCGGCGAGGCCCGTGATGTAGCCGCCCCAAGGGCCCATGGCGCTGCGGGCGAAGGAGTATGCGCCGCCGGTGTGAGGCAGTGCCGCTGCCATCTCGGCGATCGAGAGGCAGAGACCAGCGTACATGATTGTGACCAGGGAGAGGGCGACGATCATGCCACCGAAGCCGCCTGCGGCGAGGCCGAAGTTCCAGCCGAAGAAGTCGCCGGATATGACTGCGCCGACGCCGAGGGCCCAGAGTTGCCAGACGCCGGCGTGGCGTTTTAGTTTACGTTGATCCAGGAATTCTTGGCTGGGGGCGGTGTAGCTTGTTTTGACCACGAGGATCTGATCATTGTAGCTGGCTTGATTGCGGGCTTGGATAACGCTGAGTAAATCTATCTCCAATTCTCAATTACAAATTCGTGGAGTCGCACCTTTGTTGAGTCGCAGATGACGGCTTGCGCGTCTTCAAGAAAAGGAAATAAAACTATGTGGACTGCCCACTCGCTGGATGCGCTGTTGCACCGGATCGCCAATCAAGAACCCACCCAAGAGCCTGTGCTGAGTTGCTATCTCAACCTAGATGCTGAAGGCCGGCAATACTTTGAACAACGAGTCAGTCAATTGCGCAATGGCATTGCCGCTTCACAGCGAAAAG
This sequence comes from uncultured Bryobacter sp., assembly GCA_964653845.1. Taxonomy (GTDB): domain Bacteria; phylum Acidobacteriota; class Terriglobia; order Bryobacterales; family Bryobacteraceae; genus Bryobacter. The sequence goes on along the minus strand of CAZZGS010000004.1, from coordinate 7,915 downwards.
CCTTTGATGAAAGCGTTCATGCCGCTCGTCATCTCTGGAGATCGAAAACTTCTTGTAGTCCTGCCATTTCATATTTTGCCCGCGGGGGGCAGCGGATGTTTTTCTATCAGGCTCCTTTGGCCCGGAGAGTGATTAATCGTGTGAGTGAAGCGAGGATCCCATCTCTCTATGGGTTGTCGGAGATTCGTGACAACTTTGACAGATTCAGTTTACTGCATATTCTGCCGGATTTTACTCTGCTGTCGCACTTTGAATTGGGTCGCCTGGACTTCGAGCTTGGCTATAGATCGGCATTCCGGTCTGACGTTTGGAAGGAATGCTTGTTGGAGTGTATGCGTCGATTTGCAGATCGCAACGCATCGCTTCCAAATTCTCAATGGCTCATTGCCGCGCCTGGGGAAATTCTTGAGGATTGCCGACGACTGCTGCGACGCCCGGTCGATTCTGTTGAGGTGGATGTATTGGCAGATGCTCAATCGGTGAGGGAGTTAGCCATCGATCATTTTCAGCAGTGCGAAGAGTTGCAGTCACGCCATTTCGCGGAATCGTTGGTTGAGCGTAGCAATCGAGGTCATCCGGTGCCTCTTGGATCACAAGCTGTACTTGAGGCGTTATCCGCTCATAGTGCCAGGGCACTGGTTTTGCATGCACGTACACCGAAGGACTTGGCGCTGCGGTGGATACGGCAGGACTCGGACCTGTTGAGTTTTCACGATAATGCAGTTTGGCTAGCCAAACGGAATAGGGTGCACGTCGAGATCGTGGAAGAAAGCGATATGCTTGCTGCTGCTGGTGGGAGTGCCTGTTTGCTCGCGAAGAAGTAACGACTACTTCTTCACAGCCAGGTTGCCCATGATCTTTTGGGCGAAATTGTTCATGACTTTGGCGTCATTGCGGGCTACTTCGTAGAAGGCGGCCTTGGCCAATTGATCCTTGCGAGTGATCAAGCCTTCGCGGATGCCCTGCTGTACGCGGGGATCATTGAGATCTCTCTGACCGGCGGGTTCTTTGCTCAAGACCTTGAGGATGCGATAGCCTTCTTCGGTCTTGATGATATTTGAGACTGCGCCCGCGCCTAGGCTCATGATCAATTTCTTGAGTTCAGGGTTGGCTTTGTCGAGGGTGCTTTCACCCATGAAGCCGAGATCGCCGCCGTTGGCTGCGGTCTGGGGGTCCTCTGAGAAGTTGGTTGCGAGGGCAGCGAAATCTTCGCCGCTCTTGATTCGCTGCTCAATCATGCGAATCTTGTTTTGCGCCTGTGTGTCGTTCTTGGCTTTGTCGTTCTTGAGATTGCGCACGCTTGGGTCGTCAACTGGCGTGACGAGGATCTGAGCCATGTGGACTTGCGGTTCGGGCAAATTAAAATTCGCCTTGTTGGCGTTGTAATAATCCTTGATGTCCTGATCTGTGATGTTGATCAGGCTACGGATCTCTTTGTTGAAGAGCTTTTCGATTGACAGTTCGCGACGGATCTGACCCTTGAGGTCGTCGACGCTCATCTTGCGGGCGGCGAGCTGCTTTTGAAATTCTTCCTGGGTGTAGGGAGCTTTCATCTCGTTCAGCTTGGCGTCGACATCGGCATCTGTGGCTAGAAGGCCAAGCTTTTCGGCCTTTTGGAGCATGATTTCGTTGTCGATCAGAACACGCAGGAACTCAAGCTTCTGGATAGTTATCTGATCGTCGGTGACCCGTTCATTGTTGCCGCCAAACTGAAATGCGAACTGCTTGTCGAGGTCGGCGTATGTGATCGGTTTGTCGTTTACGGTGGCGGCGAAGTCTGGAGAAGGCTTGCGATTGCAGCCTGTCCCCAGCAAAAGCACCCCGGTCAGGATGCAAAGCAGTGCGTTTCTCATGGGAAACCCTTATTGTAGACAATAGACGGGTCTTATATGCGAATCATTCTTGGCGCGGTCAGTTTGGCCAGCGCAATCATCCTTACGACAACTTCCTGCAACCAATCACCACCGCTGCCTAATCGGGCGGCTAAGGAGGTGCCAACGCGATACGGGCCGGAGTTCTGGGAAGACTGGGGAGACGGATATGCAGAGGTTTCAACCTATCAACTGGTGATGCCGCGCTATGGGGAGGCACGCGAGGGTGAGTCGATTCTGATCTTTGTCAGTGAGACGATGTCTGAGCGACAGCGGGTGAAAGCCGATCCGGGCCGAAATCCCAAGGCTGACGAGTTTCCCGTGATGAAGCTGAACTGGCTGAAGAATTTTCAGACCGGCATCTATGATTACAGCGAGATGACGTCGAGCTTTCTTGGCTTGGGCCCGAAAGCGGGCCGGCCGGCGGGTATGCTGGCGAAGACTTCGTTTTCACGGCAGGAGTGGTGCGGGCATATGTTTGCGCAGGCGCTGTACGATGCTTCGAAGGTGCGTATTTCCGGTAGCAGTTATTTCGATGGGGATTCAGATCTGGGGCAGACTTTGCCCTTTCAGGCTGAGGGGCTGAGCGAGGATGCGTTGCCGTTCTGGGTGCGCGGTATGGCCGGGCCTGTTCTTCAACCTGGAGAATCGAAGAGTGTGCCATTTCTAACGAGCCTTCGCAGTTCCCGGGATGCGCATCAGCCGATGGCCTGGAGCCGGATCAATCTTACGCGCAGTCTGACGGTGCAGAAGCTGGAGTCAGGTGCTGGAGAGTTTGAGGTTGAGACTTTTTCCGCTCAACTGGCTAATAACAAGGGCTTCGTTTATTTTGTTGAGAAGGATGCTCCGCACCGGATTATTCGTTGGCAATTCACGAGTGGAGAAGCGGCCGAGCTTGTTGCCAGTGACCGGGTGAAGTATTGGGAACTCAATATGCCGGGTGGTGTGGAAGCATTGCGCTCACTTGGCCTTGAGCCGAGAGCGCCGCGGTTCTCCCCCGAAGAGTAATCTGAGGAATTCGCCCTATGTTCACATACCAGAAAGCAATGGCGGTGCTGCCTGAGATCGTTGAGTTGCTCAAGGCTGCCATTGAGGCCAAGGGAGCACGGAGGAATGCTGAGGCGTCACATGCCGCCTACAAGAAGCGTCTGGTGATGGTTGGTGGTGCATTCCCAAATCAAAACAGGATGGCTGCCTATGTGGATCAGGCGAAGACTTCCTATGAGGCGATGAAGTTGGCGATTGACCGGATCCGGGATCAAGGGGTTGAAATTCGGGATCTCGATCGAGGGCTGATCGATTTTCCGGCACGCTATCAGGCCCAGCCTGTGTACTTGTGCTTTCAGCTTGGGGAGACAGCGATCACGCACTGGCATTCCGCCGACGAGGGGCTGGATGGCCGCAAGGTGATTGATCGGGAGTTTATCGACCAGCTTGATTTTAGTTGAGCCAAGCGTCGAAGCGGACTGAGATTTGATCCCGGATTCTTCGGAACTCGGCGATGCGCTCCGATTCGTTGCCGTTGGCCGAGGAGGGGTCTTCAAAGCTCCAGTGCAGCATCGTGGTGCCGTCAGGAAAGACAGGACAGACGTCTCTTGCGTTGTCACACATACTGTGATCACTACGTCGACATTTTTGAACCGGCACTCTCTACCATGTATTGATGACCGGCTTTAGCTCGCAAGAGGCCTCCGGCCATCTGGCTTCGGGCCGAATTTCCGGTACAGAGAATCAAGACTCGTTTCATGCCAGTTTCTTTGCGATGTCGTTTCGGTAGAGTGCGGTGAATTTCTCGCGTATCTCATCACGAACCTTGCGGAAGATAGCCATCTTCTCTTCGTCCGTGCCTGTAGCCTTGGCTGGATCGATGAAGCCGATGTGAAGGCGCTTACCTACTTTGCCGCTAAAGTTTGGACAATTCTTGTCGGCGTCGTCGCAGACGGTGATCACATAATGGAAACTTTCGCCCACGAATCGCTTCGCGTTTTTTGGGGTGCCGCCGGAGATGTCGAGGCCAAGTTCTTTCATGGCTGCTATGGCAAAGGGGTTTACACGTGGAGACGGGTTTGTACCTGCGCTGAAGACTTCGAGCCTTTTGTCAAAGCTCTTAAGGAACCCTTCCGTCATCTGGCTTCTGGCTGAGTTGCCTGTGCACAGGACGAGGATTTTCAAGGTTTTTTCAGATGCCAGGATTGGCAAGGCGATCATCGCGCCCAATAAATCTCTGCGTGTTCTCATTTGCATAACCTCATGATTGATTCGGGTCTCACCGCTTTGTTTCTGGTGCAGCATTCGGCGTAAAGAAATCCGAGGAGTTCCTGCAGGACTTCGGTGTTCGCACGGTACCAGAGGAATGTGCCTTGACGCTCTACGGTGAGCAGTCCTTCGTGCTTCAGCTTCTCGAGGTGATGCGAGAGGGTAGAGCCGGTGATTCCCAATTCCGCCTGGATCTCGCCGACGATCATTCCCTCGGGATGGGCGCTCAAGAGCAAGCGGACGATGCGCAGACGCGCTTCATTACCGAGTGCACCAAACATGTCTGCCATCCTTGGCGTCTCATCTGCCGGTTTCATTGCTGTTTCCATAATACGATAATTCGAGTATTATCGAAATATGAGCACCGAACAAAGCATCAGAGATACCGTCAAGGAAAAGTATGGACAGGCAGCCCTGCGGGTATCGACAGGGCAAGGAAATGCCTGTTGTGGCGGAGCTTTGGCTGACGGCTGCGTAGATCCGATTACCTCTAATCTTTACGATCGACAGCAGGCAGGGTCGATTCCCGAAGATGCACTTCTGGCCTCGCTAGGCTGTGGCAATCCTACAGCGCTGGCTGAGCTCAAGCCCGGTGAAGTTGTCCTCGATCTTGGGTCTGGCGGCGGTATCGACGTTCTGCTCTCAGCAAAAAGAGTTGGCCCGACGGGCAAGGCATTTGGTCTGGACATGACCGATGAGATGCTTGCTTTGGCCCGAGAGAATCAGCGGAAGGCTGGGATCGAAAACGTCGAATTCTTAAAGGGCGAGATCGAGCACATCCCGCTTCCTGACAATTCGGTGGATGTCGTCATTTCGAACTGTGTGATCAATCTATCTGCAGACAAGGCCAAGGTGCTGCAAGAAGCGTTTCGCGTTTTGAAGCCCGGCGGCCGCTTTGCTGTCTCCGATGTAGTGGTGCGTGGGGAGATGCCGATTGAAGTGAGAAGGAATGTCGAATTGTGGATCGGGTGTGTTGCCGGTGCGATGGAAGAGCAAGAATACAAAACCAAACTGGCAACGGCTGGTTTTGAGCAGATCGACCTTGAGCCTACGCGGGTTTACCGGATTGAGGACGCCAAGGCTTTTCTGCAGAGCAGTGGCCTCGATGTTGACTCGTTCGGCGCTGCCATCGACGGCAAATTTGCCAGCATGTTTGTGCGTGCCCAGAAGCCTGGTGTTGGCCCCGCACCGGTGAAGACAATCATGGATGTTGTTGATCCGGCGATGTGTTGTTCAACAGGCGTTTGCAGGGAATGAAAATGTAAAGGCAGCCTTGTCCGCTGACGGTACCGATTGCTTGCCTATGATTCTGGTCAACGGAGTTGTCGTCACCAAAGGCAATTATCCCATTTGCAACACATTCGCCCGCTGGGGAGGAATAAGTGCAGGTCTTCCAGCGCTGGAATTACATTTACATGGCAACACTGGATGTTGCTAATGGTCAGCTTCGGCAAGACTATAGCTAAGCCAAAACGTATTCTTCTACTTAGGGTAAGGGTGGAGTTGGCAAGTCAACGCTCGCTTGTGCAACTACGGTTGCTTTAGCCGGTCAAGGCAAAAAGGTGCAGCTGGTCAGCACGGATCCGGCCTCGAATCTCGATGAAGCTCCAACGCTCGAATTTGTCGCTATCGGAGAAGTGAAACTACGGCGATTGTCGAATCCCGAGGCAGCGCCAAACCCGGGGCGCTGATCGGTGCGAGCAACTTTTTCGAACTTGCAGTTGCCACCGCTATTGCACTCTTCGGTCCAGACTCTGGCGCCGCGCTTGCGACAGTTGTAGGGGTACTGATCGAAGTTCCATTGATGCTTACGGTGTGTTCGTTTTGTAACCGGACTCGATATTGGTTTCCGGCTCTTTATGACGATCACATGACGGATTTATCCGTCGAAACAGAACTGTAACCAATTACTCATTTCGTCATGGAAATGTAATCTATTGTTCATGGTGCTGTTATGGGCAGTGGCTAACCTTGGAGTCGTTTGTACTCCCCAGGAGCCCTCATGAACCCCATCATCCGAACCGTCCTATTCGTGGCCTCGACTGCCATCTCAGTACTTGCTCAAGTTTCGCAAGTTGCCGTCATCAACTATTCCGGCTTTAACGCATCTGCACCGATCGCCCCTGGCTCGATTGCTAGTGCCTATGGAACTTTTGGGACTGTTACGACAACAGCTACCTCTACTCCCTCTCCGCTTCCCACCGCTTTGGCCGGCATCAGCATTCGCATCAACAACCGAACGGCGCCACTTTACTTTGTATCCTCCGGCCAGATCAACTTCGTTGTACCAAACGCAACTGAAAGCGGCGCACAAGCGGTTGAAGTGCTCAATGGCAGCACAGTGATCGCCCGCGGGTCTGTCAACATTTGGGAAGTCTTCCCAGCCATGGCCTCCAGCGATACGACTCCGACTTCACAAGGGATCGTTCAAAATCAGAATTTCGCTATCAACAATCAGGGTAGCCGCGCAGGACGTGGTGAAATCATCCAGATCTATGCCACTGGCTGCGGTCGCACTGGCCCCGCTACTACCGACGGGCTTGCGCCGACGGCATTGTCTCCAGCGATTGCCAGGACAGAAGCCTTCGTTGCAAACCTTCCAGCGGTTGTGCAGTTTTCTGGTGCCCATCCTCAGTTCCCAGGCATCTGCCAGGTCAATGTAGTTATTCCCGACCAAGCCTTCGTAACTGGGCAAACTCCAGTCTTCATCACGGTTGGCGGTATCGCCTCCAACTCGGTTTCTGTCTGGATCCAATAACAACTTAAAAAACAACTTATTTCAATGAAAACTTCTTTCTATCAGGTCGCAACCCTGTTTCTTGCGTCCCTCTGTTTTGCTCAGCAGCCTGCGGCTGTTACGAAGGGTACCGTTTCGGGCACCGTATTTGACGCAGTCAACGGGCGACCCATTCCCAATATTCAGATCGTAATCGATGGTATTGCCGATTCTCGCGTCATCACCGATCCCGACGGCAAGTACACTCTCAGCCTGACGGCAGGCAAGTATAAGATCCGGTACACCGGGCCTAACCACATGGAGACCACGATTGCCGATGTCGAAGTGAAGGCTGGAGAGACAGTTGATGCTTCTACCGTCATGCAGCAAGTGGGTGCCGTAACTACTGTAGAAGTCAACGAGAAGATTGGCTCAATCGAGTCTAACGCAGAGTCAATCCTTTCTGAACGAAGGCTCTCCGCTACTGTTTCCGACTCGATTTCTAAAGACGACATCAAGAACTCCACCGCATCAGATGCAGCGGGTGCTCTTGAAAAAGTTACCGGCATATCGATTGTCGACAATGGCTTTGTATTTGTTCGCGGTCTTGGTGAGCGCTATTCAGCCACCATGTTGAATAACGCGATCATCCCCACAACGGAACCCGAGCGCCGCGTAGTTCCGCTCGATCTCTTCCCGGCCAACCTGATCGACAACATCAAGGTGATAAAGACCTATTCGGCCGACTTGCCCGGTGAGTTTTCCGGTGGCCTGGTGCAAATGAACACGGTCGAATTTCCGACGCAGAAGGTATTGCAGGTGTCGGTAAATTATGGTTTCAACACACAGAGCACCTTTAGCAAGTTCAATACTTTCAAAGGAGGCTCGGGCGATTTCTTCGGCTTCGGAAAAGGTTCTCGGGCGCTGCCTTCGATCATCCCCACGGATAAGCGTCTGTTTGTGGGCCAGTTCTCCGATCAACAGTTTCAGAGTTTTGGACAATCCTTTCCGGTCGACTACGAACCTGAACAACAAGCTTCCGCTCGTCCCAAGCAGACCTATTCTGTTGTAG
>CAZZGS010000003.1:25678-28396 GCA_964653845.1 uncultured Bryobacter sp. | reverse complement strand
TTGATTTATTCGAGGCAGGGGTTGACTATTGGGAGGCCGCGGAGGCGAGAGAAGTCGCGGTCGGCGGACCAGAGTTCTTTTACAGCATGGGCGCGGCAGATAGCGTGAATGCGGGCGTCGTGAACCTGGGCACCGCTGAGTTTGCCTCGGAGAAATGAGTCTTTCAGTTCCGGCCAGTAAACCGATGACTCGTGCAGGAGCCGCAAGGTTGGAGATTCCATCCAGATCTCGATTTGCTCGATGGCACGATTGGGAGGCGTGGGTGGTTTGAAGATTTTCAGATTTGTTGTGACGGAGAGGAACTCATGCAGGCAGGGCCAAGGGATGGCCCAGGGAGCAATACCTTCAGCCAGGCTTTGGATAGCAGAAGCGGCTGCTTTATGAAGCGGAGAATCCTCGCGGTGTGCGTAAACGAGGATGTTTGTGTCGACGGCAATCAACGTTTGCGGGACTCGGCTTTTTCTTCATAAGCCATGGACGTTAAATTGTTCCATTCGATGCCGGGTTGGAGGCCATTGCCGCGCTTAAAGCTCCCGTCGCGGAGGCGGAAGGGTTTAAAGGGAGCGCTAGTTCTGGCCTCAATTACAGTGCGTAATCCCTCTTCCACCAGGATGCGGAAGCTGAGGCCCTCTTTGTTAGCTAGAGCCTTGACTTGATCAAAGAGAAAATCAGCAATTTCGACCGTAGTCTTCATGACCCATACTACCGTATTAGCAATATGGGCAGTATGGGTAGCTAAGCTGCGAGCCAGGATTGGAGGAGTTCGCGGCCGCAGTAGGTGAGATCGGCGTAGCGTTCGGGCTTCCACCAACCCTTGAGGACACGATCCTGGCCGAGGGTGGACTCGCCTTTTTTAACTTGTCGAATCAGTTTGCGACCGCTTTCGAACTGAGCAGCCCTGGACTTCTCAACTTGCGTAACCAGTCCTGGCTTTCCAGCGAGGCGCTGGATGTCCTTATCGCACTTTTCGATTGCAGACTTGATGCTGTTGCCAGCGCGGGGATTCTGCAGTAACCAGGTCATTACCGATGCCTCTGTTTTGAAACCCTCCATGTAGGCGTCCACACCGGCGATGTTTTCGGTGGAGAAGGACTTGTCGGGCTCATCAAGAGTCCATCCTAAATGATCGGCAAACTTCACTTTGCGGTTGGTACTAAGCTCGATTCTGGCACCAGAGCCTCTTCCTCCATCAATAGTGCTTACCGACTTGCCACCGAAAGTGTCGACGACGATACCAACGTGGGAGGCAACGGCTCCGCCGCTCCGGAGCAAGAATTTGAAATTGCCTTCGCCATCAATGTAATAAATGTCTCCGACTTGAAGTTGTGGACGGTTCGCTTCATTGGCGTTATTGTCATCGAAGCCTTTGGCACCAAAGCGATATTGATCGTCGCGCATCATGCCGGCTTCGATGGAGCGCTTACCAGTCTTTGAAATCGTTTGAACAGGGATGCCCAATTCTTTTTGCGGACCACCCGGAGTACCGACCACGGGAGGCAGATCCCCGATCATTTTGAGGCCCGAGGCGTGGTAGACAGCACGGGCAGTCATGATGCAAGTAGTGCCGCCCGCTTTTTTTGCATCCCGTAGCCCGGTATCGGTTTCGGCACCGCTGAAGTAGCCACCGAGAGAGTAGAGGACGGTGAGGAGGTCGTTGCCAAGGTCAGCGCCGGCATGGGCTTTTGCGATAGCGGCAATGCGCTTGCGGGGATCATAGAGAAACTCGTAGAACTCCGTATAGAAGATGTAGGTCTTTGCGTTTTCTTTCAGATTGGTCCGAAGAGGTGCGCAGGCAAGCATGGCCTTTCGCAAGTTGTGCAGGAAAGGGTTTACGCGGTATCCGTCTGTGTTATCCGCCAGCATGTACTTGCCGCCGAGGCAAATTCCGAAAAGCCCTGCGGCCAGGACGTTGATGGAGCACTGGTGGCCCTGGCGCTCATTGTTGAGCATTTGGCGTAGATGACCACGGAGGGTGGTGTCGCTTGAATTCGAGGCGATCTTGTTGAGCAGATCGAGGAGTTCGGCGCTGTCGGTGGCTTGCGTGATCTTGTCGAGGCGGTCAATGATGTCTAGCATGGGTGGCTTCATCAGGCATTACGACAGGCAATGTGAAAATCCCTCATGTGGACGCAAAAAAAATCGAGGGCCCGGATGAGGGGCCCTCGTTACGTCCAGTTGAATAACTGGTTATTGAGAGGAAATCGGTTTGCCAATCTGAGTACCAATGAGGTCACCGGAGATGACAATTTCAACACGGCGATTCTGCTGGCGGCCTGAGGCCTTGTCATTGGATGCAGTGGGCCTGGATTCACCGAATCCTTTTGAAGTGAGAGAAGCCGTTGCCATGCCTTCACGGACCATATATTCGCGAACCGAATCACCACGCTTCTCAGAGAGGTTCTGGTTGTAGGAATCCGTACCAACACTATCGGTATGGCCTTCAATATCCAGTTTCAGGCCAGGGTGCCCTGAGACAATTCCGGCCACTTTAGCCAGCTTCTCTCTGGCGATGGGCCGCAAGGTGAATTGAGCGGTGTCGAAGAGAACATCAGGCATGTTTACGATGAGCCCGCGAGCGGTATCTTCCGTTTTGAGAATTGCGTTGAACTGCTTGAGGAGCAGAATTCGCAATTCAACTTTCTCGCGCTCCATCTGTGCCCGTTGCTTTGCAGCATTATCGAGCTGGGCTTCATTCTCGCGTTTGAGCCTGTCCGCTTC
>CAZZGS010000003.1:0-25578 GCA_964653845.1 uncultured Bryobacter sp. | reverse complement strand
TTCATTGGCGGCGGCGGTCAAGCGGGCCTGGTTTTCCAGCTTAAGCCGGTCGGCCTCAGTGTTTGCAGCTGCCATCCGTGCTGCATTTTCCATCTTCAAACGTTCGGCTTCGAGGTCAGCGGCTGCCAGGCGGACGGAGTTTTCACGCTTGGCGAGTGCGGCAGCTTCGGCGGCGGCCAGACCCTGGGCTTCTTTTTCGCGGGTTAAGCGTTCTGTCTCGGCTTTGGCTGCGATGCGAGCTGCTTCGGCTTCGCGGCTGATGCGATTGGCCTGTGACTCTGCTGCTGCGCGGCCAGACTCAGCCTGATTCTGACGATCTGCGGCCAATTGACGTTCGGTCAAGAGAGCCTCCTCCTCTTGCCGCTTTACGGCGATGATTCGCGCGTCTTCGGCGATTTGAACGGCTTCACGGGCCATCATCGTTACTGGCTTTTTACCTGCCTTGCGAGCTTGGTAAGCCTCAGCCTGAGCGAGGCTCTTTTCGGCCTTGACAAAGGTGTCGGCTGCGAAGCGATCGGCACCCATAGAGCGGGCTATCTGAACTGCGTTGCGCGCCTCATAAAGCTCAAGGGGTTGTTTGTCATCCAGCTTGAGCAAAAGAGGATTGGATAACTTCAAGTATTGACCACGTTGCAGTAATTCATACTTAGCATCGATTTCTTCCACTTTGCCCGCCGTATCTGTGCGTACGACGTTTTCCATTACAATGAGGTCGCTTGGCCGGGTGACTGCATAATACGGTTCGGCAGTTACAAGCAAGGCGAATGATTGAAGTTCAGTTGAAACGTTGAGCTTACTCTTAGTTCCATTCAGAAGGATTTCTCCGAGATTGGAAGTGCGGCCTTCGGGAGTGATTGCCCACATAACGTAAGTGAGATATTCAGAGCCGAGGAGATTAGCAGGCTTCAAATCATCAAATTCAACTTCGATTTCAATGTAGCCTTGCTTACCCTCAACTTTGGCCTCACCCCTTGAGCCCGGGAGAAGACTCGTGCCACGGAAATCGATTTTAGTGGCACCGCTTCTGTGTTTATAGTTAATTGCCTTGGCGGTGCGAGCCGTAGTTGTCACGCGGAAGGTTGGCATGGTACCGTCTGCCATACGGTTTGCGTTTTCAATCTGGCTCTGTGTGCTTTGAGCCATTAGCGCTCCACAGGCCAATGAGAGGAGACCAGTCGTTGTATATAGATTCACTATTGTTTCTTTTCTTCGAACTTATCGGTTCGACTTGCCTGGCGGTGTACCCGCCTCTTTGGGGGAATATTTGTTTAACAGAGTGATCAGACGTGCGGCCGCTTTGGGTGGCCTTACTCTTGTTGTCACGATCTGCCTGTTTTCGAGCTTTTTACCATAGAGCGTTTGATTGTCGTCAAGATCCTGCCGCAGGGTTGCACCTTGGAGGGCCAAGCCGGCAAACAAACCCTGTGAGCGAGACCAGGAAAGGATCTCGGCATGCATCTGGGCGTCGGTCTGAGCGGTGGCGGTGCGTCCAACGGGACCAGCAGCAACTGAACCTTCTGCGCCAAGAGTAAATTTGCTGCCTAAAAGCTTGTCTACGCCGCGTTCATTCATGACAAGCATGATGAGATCAGTTTCGGATCCGCCAAGCTGAAAGCCAACACTGCCGCCTTCAATCCTGACGGTTCCTGGGGCAGACCAACCCATGATTCCCTTGTTGCGGCAAAGCATGTAACCTTTGCCGTATTTGCCGCCGACGACAAAGGCGGCTGTCTTTAGCCCGGGCACAATCACGATACAGTGAGCGTTACCAAGCATATCTTCTGGGATGCCCTTGTCAGGGGTAGCCATTACTTCAGTCAGCACGGCGGCTGCTTCATTGAGCCGCTTTACCGCTTCATTGTCTTTGGCCATGATGGGCGCAAGCGCCAGAGTAGCTGCCAATATCATTCGCATTCTCAACCTCTTTGGTCAGCCGGGTAAACTCTATACGAGCTGTGGGCGACAAAATATTAAATGCAATTACCGTGCCAATGCTCGAAGTGTTGAGAAGAATCTGTCAAATGGACAATTCGCAGCACCACGGTTGACCACAGGAGGTCATTTGACTAGGGAGCGTCAAAGCCTGGACAAACGGAAAAAGCTGAAAGCCTAGAAGACGAAGTGTGGCTTTGAATGTGTTGAGAAGAGTGAGGCGAGTTGATATCTTGATCTTGCACATCAGGAGCCTACGGCCAGTAAAACCTGCGCCAAAGAAGGGCAGGCACCGGGTAGATGACTGCAGAATCAAAGGTGGAAGTAGCCGGACCTTCAACTGTTGTCTGTCCAGGATTCGTACCATAATTGGGAGCAAAACAATGCTAGTAGGACCAAGAAGTCGGAAGGTAGATGGAGCGAAGGTCCTGGTGGCCGCATTCAATGCTCCCGTGCCCAGAACGAGCGGAACCCAATTGATAGTCATTGTGCTGACGTCTCTAGATACCGTGCCGACTGAAGAAGTTCTTACAAACTGCCCAGAGCCGACATCAGACACATCCGTGATGATGAGGTTAATGGTGAAGGGGCTGAAAAAGGCACCACCGACATTGTCCTTTACGGTGCATTACTAGTGTCCGGTTACAACAGAGCCTTTCGAGTTTCGAAGATAAGCACATCATCCTCAGACAACCTATTGACAGTAAGATGACCACTGGACATCATGTGTCCAGTGGTGGTCAGGCTCGGAGCGAAGACTTTCCATTTTGAAGGTGGAGTGCATGAGGGTTCCGTCGGGCCATTCCCAGAAGTCCATTTGGTCGATTTCTATTTTCAAAAGCACCAAGGAAGTAGGCTGAATGCCTGGCGGAAGTATTGCTGCCTTTTTGTCAGCGCTAAAATGCGACATCGTTTGCTTATCAGAGCTGATCGTAGCTCTGCCTGCCAGAGCTGCGCACTTTTTGGTTGTGGGATTTGAAACTGCAACTGTTACGACCGGGCTGTCGCGGTAGAACTCAACGATGTGGAAATCTGCGGGGAGAAAGAACCAGAGACCGCTCTCAATGCTTCCGTATTTGTGGGTCATGGGACGGCGATGCAGGTCTGCAGAGAGGCCGCGACTCCAGATCAAACAAATATCAATCTCAGATAAAAGTGAGGAGATCTTAAGACTAATTTCACTTTTACAAGTTGAGAGATGGCCGTTTGTTTCTTTGAGCATCTGCCGTTAATCGCTTTCGCTCTTTCCCCAGATCGACTTCCCGAGGATGATGCCGGCAACCGTCGCAAGGGTCAATGCATGAAGCGGGTACTTCCTGAAGAGAGAGGTACAATCCTGCAGCATTTGGCTTGATTTGCGGTCGCGCAGATATATGGCTCCATTCGAGAGGGAGTCTGCGGAGTTTTGTGCAGTCTCTTTTATCGCCTCCGCTCCGGCGATGAGCTGTTCGGAGCCGCTTTCTATCGCTTGAGAGAGCTTTTGCTTTGCAGCCTCAAACCTCGATTCGGTCTTGTCGACAAACGACTCGGCATCTTTTAAAACGTTATTCATGTGATGAACCTCCGGAATACTAATGCAATCCAGTGGCCATCGTTAGTTTCGCGGAACTGCAATTAATTGGCCCTCAAAGTGCCAGACAATTCGCATGGATAACTTAGGTAGTGTAACAATGACGCCGTATCTGGATGAGTCAAATTATGCGAGTGCATACAAGAAAGGGTTCAACGTAACGTTGCGCTCGGTACGCTATCTTGGCGCTAACGCCGAGACTGCTGAAGAAGTAGCGCAGGCAGCCTGGGTGCGGGGTTGGCAATGCCGAAAGCAGTTGCTGTGCCCTGACCTTGTGGGGGCCTGGGTAAATGCTATTGCGCGCAACCTTTATCGAAGCGTAATTCGATTGGAGAAGCGTTTTTTGCAGTTGGAAGACCTGGCTGCGCCTGCGAAATCATTCAACATAATGGACGCTGGCATTTTGATTGAAAACTGCTCGGAGCTGGATTCACGAATGCTCAAGATGTATTATCTGGAAGGCTATTCGACGGGAGAAATAGCAAATAAAGAAAATGTCTGCCCAACTTCAGTTCGTGTTCGGCTGATGCGAATCAGACGCCGGCTACGGGAGAAAGTTCAGACTGCAGTTCCAGCAACAGTCGCTCAAGTGAGGGTTTAGCAATGACTGCTAATGGTCAGTTGACGAAGTAGTGTCATACGTCTTTTCGCGAGATGCCTAATTTTTTCATCATGGCATTCAAAGTCGTTCGAGGCATGCCCAGGCGAGAAGCAGCTACGCTTACTACACCCTTGTTCTCACGCAGGGCGCGAAGGATGTGGTCTCTTTCGACCTGCTCCAGGGTGCCTACGACGCTCGCAGATCCAAGCCCCTCGCGGATTTCATGGATTGGGGCTCTGAGGCTGTTTCCTGTGGTGAGAATAACCGCGCGCTCGACAAAATTTTCAAGCTCGCGCACGTTGCCGGGCCAGGACCACTCGACAAACGCTTTCATTGTTTCGGTGGGTATTTTTTCAATTGTGCGGCCCATCTTCTCGCTGTATTTGGTGGTGAAATGCCTGACCAAGATGGGGATATCTTCTGGCCGATCACGCAAGGGAGGGGTTGTGATGGGGAAAACTTTAAGACGGTAATAGAGATCGCTTCGGAAGAGCTTGTCGCCCATCATTTGATGTAGGTCGCGGTTTGTCGCTGCGACCAGCCTGACATCGATTGCAATCGTTTTTGTGCCGCCAAGGCGCTCAAAACATTTCTCCTGAAGGGCACGCAGGAGTTTTGGTTGCAAGTCGATCGGGATGTCGCCTACCTCATCAAGGAAGAGAGTTCCGCGATGAGCCATTTCAAAGCGCCCAATCTTTTGAGTAAGAGCGCCAGTAAAGGCACCACGTTCATATCCAAAAAGTTCGCTCTCAAGCAAGCCAGTGGGGATCGCAGCGCAATTGAGGGTAACGAAAGGCATTTTGCTTCGCGGGCTCATGCGGTGGATTGCTCTTGCAACAAGTTCTTTACCCGTGCCGGTTTCACCGAGAACCAAAACGGTGGCGTCAGTGGGTGCCACCACTTCAATTTGCTCCTGGACCCGCCGGAGGGGAGGACTGGTTCCAACAATCTCGACGAAGTCATGTTTTAGTTCGATCTCATGACCGGAGAGGCTTTCAAAGCGATCACGAGCGCGGAGGTCCTGAACGAAGCTGATCCAACTGAAAGGGGAAAGCTTCAGTAAGGCGGTGGAAACGAGGACGGGCACTCTGGTGCCTTCCTTATGGAGGAGTTCCTTTTCATACGGCGTGCAGGAACCGAACTGCAGCATTTCTTCGTGTGCAAGTTCGTCGATCGGATCATATTCGGCGGGAGTCAAGTCGAGCAAATTCATTGAGCCTTCTTCCCACTCGATGCGGCTATAGCCGACATTATGGAGGAAGGCATCATTCACGTCGGGAGGATGATCGATCTCTGCGGAAATCACGCCGATGATGCAAGATTCCCTGGGGGGAGGCAGAGCGCGCCCTCGGGTTTGCCGCAATTTTTCATCGCGGTTGTGGCGGTCTGTGAAGTCTCTTACGACTCGGGCATAGCCCTGCAGACAGCCATCCGAGTCACGTAAGGCCATCAAAATGGTGTTAGCCCAAAATCGCGACCCGTCCTGCCTTTGTTGCCAACCCTCAGAACCAAAGTGGCCTGAAGTTTCGGCCCGATGAAGTTCTTGTGATAGCTGCGTCGAAATAGCCTCTGACTCTTCATACAAAAAGGAGAGGTGGCGATTCACTGCGGCTTGAGGCTGGTAGCCGTAGATGCGGGTAGAACCCTCATACCAGGCATAAATTGCGCCCTGTGCATCGAGGATGCAAAGAGCGTAGTCCTGAACCCAGGAAGGGATGCCACCTTCACCGAAAGCCAGTACATGACGTGAGGGCAAAACATTGGCACGCGCAGAAAAATCGAGGTCCCGGTGATCCCCCGTTTGCTGGGCCAAAGAAAAGGTACCTTCCTGGTCGCCGTTGTTAAGGAATTTCTTCCACAGATGGCTGAGTTCTGGCTGCATCACGGGCGCGATTGCGCCGGTGATGCGTTGCCCGAGCAGTTTCTCTCTGGGCACACCAAGGATCCGAGCTACCCCAGCGCTTGCCTCTCTGAATTGCCCCGCTTCATCTGTAACGAGAACGGGCGCCGAAGGGTGAAAAATGACTGCGCGGATGAGTTGTTCAAGCTCTTTCGGGCCATAAATCTCAAGCCATTTATTATCGAGCTTCAGACCGACGGCTGCACTCATGGAAGCCCCCCTTCTGCTATCACAGGCCCCTACTTCCGATCAGAGGCGAACGATAACGGTGGTCAGCCCAAACATAGCACCATTCGATTGGCTTCGTCACTGTATGGTTCAATTGCTCCAGTTGAATCGTTCAGTTGGTTGCGACTTGTTTGGTCTGGCAATTGCATGTTTGATGGTTCAGGAGCATCAAAATGCCTTTACTAAACGTTGTGTTGATGTTGATCATTTTTGGCGTCGGCCTTTATCTGATCAATCGCTATATCCCCATGGCTTCCAGTATTAAATCGATCCTGAACGTATTCGTAGTTGTAGTCGTTTGCGTGTGGCTTTTGCAGGTTACTGGCCTATGGGGTGGTGTGAGCACGTACCGGCTGACCCGATAAATTGATGACGTTATCGCGTCAAACGACTCCCGTTGGTCATCTTTTGGCCTTGCCGGCGAGGCTCAAATTAGTTCCACGAGGCTGCCCTATAAGGCTCAACCTCAATTCCAAGCTTCGGCACTTGACGTGCCTAACCAATAGTGCGGGACATAACCGCCAGAAAAGAAATGATTGATATGAAACTTTCTCTAGCTGTAAAGCCAATTTGCTATTTGGCGTTAATGTGCGCGTTCATGCCATCCGCAGCCCAGGCAGACGCCTGGAACCGGAAGACAGTAGTTACCTTTAGTGGTCCCGTTGAAATTCCGGGCGTTCATGCCAAAGGTTGGGGTATCCTCCCAGCCGGAACCTATGTATTTAAGATCCTTAATTCGCTATCGGACCGGCACATCGTTCAAATCTTCAATAAAGATGAGACCGAGATTTATGCAACCGTTATCGCGATTCCGAATTACCGGATGCGGGCAACAGACAAGACTGTGATGACCTTTTCCGAAAGGGCGGCTGGGGAACCAGAGGCACTTCGAGCATGGTTCTACCCGGGCCGCAACTGGGGCGAAGAATTCGTTTATCCAAAGTCTAGGGCAATCGCTCTGGCTAAAGCGACCAATTTACCGGTCCTCTATACGCCAGTGGAATATCCTGTTGAAGTGTCAACTCCTTCAAGAACAGCTTATGAGCCGGTCGTCGCTGAACTGAAGCGAGCACCGATTATGGCGATACAGCCTTCAGGTGAAGATGTATTGATCGCAGAGGTGGTAACCTCACCACCGGCAGCAGAGCTTGTGGAAGATCCTCAGGTGACTGAACCGCAGGTGGCAACTCCAAGGATGGCAGCCTCGACTACTGAAACGCTGCCAGCAACTGGCAGTGATATGCCGTTGATCGCCTTGCTTGGGATCATGGCCCTGGTGAGCGGACTGACCATTCGTGCCATCGCAAAAACGTTCTAGCTGAAAGCTGATCTATCCCATGCGACTGAAACCAATACCGTTTCTGGCGCCCAAGATCAAGGTACGGCGAAATGCGCAGGGACTCGTGCAAACCACCGCTCGGGGCCCTGCCATACTCAACTCGCCGCATCTGAACAAAGGCACTGCATTTTCTGCAATTGAGCGAAGCACGCTCGGTCTAACCGGTCTGCTTCCACCGGAAATCGGAACGCTTGATATTCAGGTGAAGAGAGCCTACATACAGTACGATCTGCTTCCCGATGTGCTGAGCAAGAACGTTTATCTCACTGCACTGCATGACAGGAATGAGATTCTGTTCTACAAGCTCTTCTCACAACATCTTCGGGAAATGATCCCGGTGGTGAACGATTTGACAGTAGGCCAAGCGATTGAGCATTATCCTCATGAATTCAGGCGCGCGCGCGGCCTATATCTTTCTGTCGATCATATGGACTCCATGCAGGAGGCCTTTGAAAATATGGGTGCCGAAGAAGGTGACATCGACCTGATTCTCGCTACCGATGCAGAGCAGATTCTAGGAATCGGCGACACAGGAATAGGGGGCGTCGAAGTAGCAATCGGCAAGCTGGCTATCTACTCGGCTGCAGCTGGGATTGACCCATCGAGAGTGATTCCAGTAATGCTGGACGTAGGCACGAACAAGCAATCGTTGCTTGAAGACCCGATGTATGTAGGTAATCGGCATCCGCGAGTTCGCGGAGATAGATATGACGCCTTTATTGCAGCCTACGTCGAATCGGCAACTCGATGTTTTCCGCATGCCATTCTGCTTTGGGAAGACTTTTCGACAATGACAGGGCAGCGCATCCTCGATCAATACCGTAACAAGATACGCATGTTCAACGATGACCTACAGGGGACTGGCGCTATTACGCTGGCGGCGGCAATCTCGGCCGTACGAGTCTCTGGTGAGCCTTTAAGAAATCAACGAATTGTGATTTCCGGCGCTGGAGCTTCTGCTATTGGTGCAGCCGGGCAGATTCTGAGTGCGATGATCCGTGACGGTAGCTCAAGGGCCGATGCGCTAGCGAAGTTTTGGTGCTTGGATCAGAAGGGTCTGATCACAAGCAACAGATCTGACGCCTCATCTGACTTTCCTTCATCGTTTTTTCGTCCCAGTGCGGAATCGAGAGGTTGGCGCCGGAGTTTCGATGCCGATGGTCAAGACCTGGGTGTCTTGCTTGCCGAAGTGATTCACCGTGTACGGCCAACAATGTTAATCGGGGCATCGGGTGAGTTGGGCTCGTTTACGGAGCCCATCGTTAGGGAAATGGCGTCAAACACTACACGACCGATCATTTTCACCCTGTCATCACCGCTTTCAAAAGCCGAGGCAGTCCCGGGGGATCTCATTTCCTGGACCGATGGCCGTGGTTTGATCGCGACACGCAATTTTTCGCCACCAATTACGCACAAGGGCGTGACACACGTTATCGCTCACATCACAAGTACGCTGCTCTACCCTGGACTTGCCCTTGGGACTATCGTTTCAAAAGCAAGCCTGATCAGCGACGGAATGATTGCGGCTGCGGCGAGTGCGGTATCGAGTCTGGTATCGGTGCGCCAACCCGGGGCATCGCTATTACCGCAGATGGACGACCTCCGCGGGGTTTCACTTACGGTGGCAGTCTCCGTTGCAGAAACCGCTGAGGCTGAAGGAATCGCAGAGAAATTGACCGGAGACATAGTGGCAGAAGTGCAGGAAGCCATGTGGCTGCCGGAATATGGAATTATCGAGGCCGTATGAAAACTCTTGCGCTATTTTTTCTGATGCCGTTGATTCCCTTTCACGAGCCTGGAAAATGGGCGCAGGATCCGTTTCAAATTTCTGTCAACGTAGATCTTGTGGTTTTGAATGCGACGGTGCGCGACCGGGCTGGCAGACTTGTGCCCGATCTTAGTGCCAAAGACTTTAGCGTTTTAGAGGACGGAGTCGAACAGACGCTTCGTCTTTTTCGCCGCGAGGATCTGCCGGTGACGGTAGGGTTGGTTATCGACCATAGCGGGAGCATGAAACAAAAGCTTGAGAATGTCATCGCGGCCGCGCTTAAGTTTCTTGAATTCAGTAATCCGGCGGACCAACTTTTTGTAGTCAATTTTAACGAATACGTGAGCTTCGGGCTTCCGCTCGCTATGCAGTTTACGGGATTGCCAGGTCCATTGAAGGCTGCAATCCTGCAGTCTCCAACAACGGGCAGGACGGCACTATACGATGCCGTATCGGTGGCTCTGAAGCGGCTGAATTTGGGTGGGCGTGATCGAAATGTGCTTCTTGTGGTGAGTGACGGGGCTGACAATGCGAGCAAGCTGGGACTCGAGGAGCTATTAAAGATGGCCGGGCAGTCGAGTGCAATGATCTATGTGATCGGGGTCTTTGCTCCGGACGATCCAGACCGGAATCCCGGAGTGCTTAAGCGGCTAGCGCACTCGACGGGTGGGGAAGCGTTCTTTCCCAAAGAACTGGAGCAGTTGCCAGCAATCTGTGAACGAATTGCTCGTGAGATCCGCAGTCAGTACATCCTCGGCTATAGCTCCACAAATCAAGGTACGCCTGGAAACTACCGTCGCATCAAAGTCTCAGCCAAGTCTGATTCCTACGACAAACTTTCGGTACGCACACGTGCCGGCTACACGAATGGAGTTAAACCATGAAATTACGGATTCATCTGGATTCCATCAAAATGGGCTTGAGATGGGCTCAGGCTGCATCGTTTACTGTGGGTTTGATACTGCTTGGTTATTGCTCATTTGTGATGGTAGATGCAAAACTGTTTCAACAATCGGAAGATGCCACAATCCGTAGGCAGAGGATAAATCTTGCCGCTAATCCAGTCTGGCAGGACGGGACGCTGGGTCGAATCGAGATTCCCAGGCTTGGAATCTCGGCGCTTATTGTTGAGGGTACAAGCTATACCTCACTCCGCCGAGCTGTGGGCCACATCAACGGGACAGACTGGCCAGGGCGACCTGGAAACATTGGTCTCTCAGCTCATCGTGATACTTTTTTCAGGCCACTTCGTCATATTCGAAAGAATGATTTAATCAGCCTTACCAACGCAGAAAGTGGATTCAGCTACCGGGTGGTTGAAACCAAGATTGTGAAGCCAAGTGATGTGGCCGTGCTTGAGCCCAATGGGCAGGAAATCCTGACACTGGTCACTTGTTATCCTTTCTACTTCATAGGGCCAGCTCCGAGTCGGTTCATTGTGAGAGCGGAGCGAATAGACGAAAGAAAGTTGCAACCGTCGGAATGCCTATCCTGCCTCACTGATGCCATTCATGATTCACTGCAAGCGAGAGCGAAATTCTCTGATCAAATGAAGATAGCCATGTCGAGGCCCAGGCAATAACAAGTCTAAGGACGTTGGGCTGAAGCGTTATTGTTTTTTCTTTTTCTTTCGGTTTTCTTCCCGGTTACTGTGGCGACCTGTGCCGTCGCCTTGATCGAGGATGCCTGCGGCTGGATTGAGTTTTTCGAGCGTGGCCTGGAGTCTCGCTCGTGCATTTACCGAGGCCGCGTCTTTTGTGTCTGGGGCGACGATGGGTTCGGTGAACGGGGCATCACTCATATCGAAGAGTGAGCCATCCTGGTTGAGCTTCCATTTAGCGTCGCGGACGTACCATTGCCTTGCCAGTTGAATGAAGACAGTTTGGCGGGCGGGAGCTTTTTTGCCCAGGAAGAGCGGGACTTGGTTGTGGCCGTCGAGGGTTGGACTCACGGGGAGCTTTGCATCGGCCAGATCGGCGAAGGTAGGCAAGAAGTCGGTTGAGTCGACCAAGTCGGACGAGACCTTGCCGGCAGGGGTGCGACCGGGCCAGTTGACGATCAACGGAACCAGTGCGCCACCTTCGAGCATGGAGCCTTTTTGACCCGAAAGCCTTCGCCCGCGAACGGTGGATTGGGCTGCTCCACCAGCGGCAGTGCCATTGTCTCCGAAGAAAACGATGATTGTGTTTTCGCGAAGCTTGAGGCGGTCGAGTTCAGAGACGAGTTTGCCGACCAGCTTGTCCATATATATAGTGTTGTCGTTGTAAAGATCCCCGCTATCGGGCTCGCTGTCTGGAGTGGGGAGAATTTCGCCGTGCACGTGGGACATCGAATAGTAGGCAAAGAAGGGATTATTCCGGTTTTTGATCATGAAGTCGATCAGGTGGTTGTGCATGAGGTCAGGAAGATATTCTTTGTCCCGGAGTGGTTTTCGTTCGCCGTTGACGATGTAGAATTTGCCCCTCTCCTGGGTGTTCCAATAAACTCCGCTGCCGGTGAATTTCAGGTGATCGTCGAAGCCGAATTCCGCTGGCCCGGAAGGCAGTTGCCCCCATTTGCCGACCATTGTGGAGGTGTAACCGGCTGTTTTGAGGACTTTGGGCAGGAGAGTTTCGGCTTCGGGTTTGATCTGACCAACGGCATCCTGATTGGTTCCGCCGGTGCGGAAGGCATATCGACCCATTAGGATGAGTGCGCGGGATGGGCCGCATAGCGGTGCAGTGTAGGCATTGGTGTAGCGGGTACCGCCACGTGCGAGGCGATCGATGTTTGGGGTTTTGGCCTGGTCTGCGCCGTAGCAGCTTAGGCCGTCGATTCCCAAGTCGTCGGCGAGGACAAAGATGATGTTTGGTTTAGATTGCCTTGGGGCAGATTGCCCTAATGCGGCCAGACTGCCGCAGGTCATCCAGCCGGCAGCTTTTAGAAGTTCTCTACGATTCATCTTGAAAACACCTGTTCCCTTACATAAATATGGATAGCTCATTGGGACTCGATTGGAAAGTATCGATGTGGTGTCGCAACGGTTGTTGTAACGAGTTACATGCTTAAGGCTCAAGTAGATAGTGGGCGGCGTAGCCGCAAGAGAGCGGCAGGCTGTCTTCTGCTGTACAGCGGATTACGAGTTGATATGAGCCAGGAAAAGCTGTTCGGCCCTGCTTGGTGAATATGTCTTTGAGACTGGACAAACTGTTGGCCGAGGTAAAGAACTCCATTGCACCCTCAATGCCCGCTTGTGCGATGCCGGAGACGATGATGGTGCGGTGCTGCTCTCCCGGGGTGCCATCGGTGGGCAAAATGGTGAGGAGACCATATACCTCTGCGGGGCCATCCTTGCGACCTTCACGGCGCTGGAAGACGGGAGGATCGGTTGCGGGTTTGCGGCGATCGCGAATTACGAGGCGATTGGTGGAGGGATCTTGAGCAACTGTGAGATAAGCGCGATTCAGGAGCTGGGCGGCGGCAAAGGAGTTGAGTGAGTCACCGAAGAGGATCACGTTGCGGTTTCGGAAACTGGTGAGCGGGGCGGATCGCTCTGGGAGGATCTGGTACTGGACGCCAAATGAGCGCAGAGTGGCGGCGGCGGCTGCTACTCCGCCCACAACGCCGAGGCTTGCCACATTGAGTGCGGGTCGCATGTTGAGAGTGGAGCCATCTGGCAAAGGATTTGTCTTGCGAAACATCGAATGGATCTCTGGGGGTGCCGGGTAAACGGGCAGATCGCTATCGGGGGAGAAGGCTCCGGCTCGCACCACGAGATGAAAATTGCTGGCGACACTGATCAGGACATTGCCCTGAGGTAGAGCCATAGGGCCGAAGGCCTCGCTTAGAATCGCGGCTGGCTTGTTGGTTGCAGACTTCGAGAGAAAGCTGCCACCGAAAACTCCCATGAGTAGGCCAGACAAGGCTGTCAGCACAAGCCAGGTGCTCGATGCTTGCCACAGGCGAGGTTGCCTGGGAATTTGAACTTCAGTGCGGTAAGAGAATACTGGGACATAGGAGCCCTTGGGCAAGTCTATGAGCACCGGGCTTGAGGCGAGTTCCGTGCGGTAGGCTTCTTCCAGTTTGTGACGAAGCTCGAAGGCCCTTCTACGGACGGAGGAATCTGCGGTGGTGGAGTAGGTTGGCGGGCGGCCCAGGGCCTGCACACCGATTGAGTACTCTTTGATTTCTTCGCCGCGACCTGAGATTTCGAGTTCACAGACGTAGCGAAGAAAGTTCTTTAATTGTTCGCTTCGGGCAAAAGTCTGGGAATCGAGTAGTTCCTGAAGTGCCTTCTCTCGCTCTTGCGGACTTGGAGCAACCGCGGTGGTCATTGTGTCCATTCCAGAATACATGAGCAATTGGGTGGGGTTCAGCCGAATGCAACGGGTTGCGGCAACTGTTACACGAGCCAAAACCACTGTCTACGGACCTTGAGGGGTGATATACATTTAGCACTCAAGGTTCGAGCAGGGGACATTCCATGTTGAATTTGACAATTCGGTTGGTAGTTTTGGTGGCTATGGTTGCCGGTGGGGCCGTTGGACAAGAATCGAGGGCCGTGATTGCCGGCCGGGTGACAGATGCGTCCGAAGCGGGGATAGCCGGAGTGCAAGTGAGGGCGACGCATGTCGAGACGGGGATCGTGACTTCTGCCGTGTCGGTGGACAATGGGGGATTTCGACTGCCGTTTCTGACGCCTGGGGAATACACGGTTACGGCGGAATTTGCTGGCTTCAAGCGCGTATCTCTAGAAAAGGTTGAGGTACGGGTGGGTGAAGTGCTGGATTTGCCGGTGCGGCTAGAGATGGGGAGCGTTTCAGAGACGGTTGAGGTGAGCGGCGCGGCACCGTTGCTAGAAACAGGCACGGCTTCGGTTGGAATGTTTATGGATCAGCGTCGATTGCAGGAATTGCCGCAACGGGGCGGCAACCCGATGGAATTGGCGCGGCTGGCACCGCAGGTGGTGAACCTGACGAACCTGCGTGCGCTCAAGGCGTCGTCACCGAGCGGTACGTCGCAAATGTCGGTGGCGGGAGGACGGGGATTCAGCACCGAGTTTCAGATCGACGGAATCAGCAACACGACATCTGATCTTGGGGATGGGCGGATTCGGGTGGCCTTTGTGCCGCCATCGAGTGCGGTGTCGGAGTTTCGCATTGAAGTGTCGCCTTATGACGCGACCTTTGGGCACACGATTGGGGCGACGGTGAATATCAGCACCAGGAGTGGGACGAATGCGATTCATGGGGACCTTCGGTATTGGTTTCGCAATTCGGCACTGGATGCTCCGAACTGGTTTGAGAATCGCAACGGGACCAGGCAAGCGATATATCAGGACAACCGGTATGGGGCTTCGGCTGGGGGGCCGGTGACAATTCCGAAATTGTACCAGGGGCGGAATCGGAGCTTCTGGTTTTACGCCTATGAGGGGAATCAGTGGGGGCGGCCTACCTCAGCATCGAACACGGTTCCGACCGTGGCACAGAGGACGGGCGACTTTAGTGCATTGCTTGGGATCACTAACGGCAGCCGGTATCAGATCTTTAATCCGTTTTCGACGCGGGCGATTGCTAATGGGCGATTTCAGCGGGATCCGGTACCGAACAACATCATCCCGCGCAACATGCTCGATGCGGTGGGACTCAATCTGGTGAACCTTTACCCGGTGCCAAACCAAACCGGAAGAATTGATGGGGCGGACAATCACTTTTACTCCGATGTCCGCAAGCAGGAATACAACACGCATTTTGGCCGCTTCGATCACCAATTCAAAGAAGGCCATCGGATGTTTTTCCGCATGCACAACTATGACTGGATCAGTGGGCAGGACCGATACGGGCTGGCGGTATCGCGGTTTAATACGCGGTCGAACCGGAGGGGTCTGGCACTGGACGATGTGATGATTCTGAAGCCGACGATGATCCTGAACCTACGCTATGGGCTGTCCTATGGCGATATGGGCGAATCAAGGGAAACGCAGGGTATCGATCTCGGTACGCTTGGATTCTCGAAGTCGCTCACGGGCCTTCTGGATCCAGCGCGAACGACGGTTCCGCGTGTGCAGGCCGGCCCCTATTCACCACTTTCGGAATGGAATAACGGAGATGGGGCCAACAGCACGATCACTCATACCTTTCAATCGAACCTGACCCAAAGCATGGGGGCACACAGCGTTCGCTACGGTGCGGACGCCCGTCTTTACCGCGGGTTTGGGACCAGGACACCGCTGGCAAACTCGCCCGACCTAAACTACTCGAATGCTTTCACAAGAGGGCCGATCGACAATTCGGCATCGGCTCCCATTGGGCAAGAGCTTGCGTCACTGTTATACGGGATTCCCGACGGTCAGCTAGAGCGGACGGGGACAAGCGCTTTTCAAGACAAATACATCGGATTGTATGTTCAAGACGATTGGCGGGTAAACTCGCGGCTGACGCTGAACCTGGGTCTTCGCTATGAGTATGAAACGCCCGTCACGGAACGATTTGACCGGCTGGTCGCGGGCTTCAATTTTTCGGCAACGAATCCGATCGAAGCTCAGGCTCGTGCCAACTATGCGCTGAATCCGATTCCCGAAATTGCGCCGTCGGCCTTCAGGACTTTGGGTGGCTTGGGCTATGTCGCGCAAGACGGCAATGGGCGTAGCCCGTTTCGAGGGGAAAAGGACAACATCCTGGTGCGTGCCGGACTGGCCTACAAATTGGCCCGGGGAACGGTCGTTCGCGCAGGTTACGGCACCTATTTTGACAGCATCGGAGTGAATCGGATTACTCCGCAACAGACGGGGTTTAGTCAGTCCACTCCGATCCAGGCTTCTCTTGATAACGGGTTGAGCTTTGTGGCGACGAATGCGAATCCGTTTCCGCAAGGGCTGATTCCGGTGAGGGGTGCAGGAGGCGGATTGACTACCAGTCTGGGTCAGGGCTTCTCTTTTTACGACCCTAATCTGAAGCACGGATATTCGCAGCGCTGGTCATTCAACTTGCAACACATGATGCCGGCGCAGTTTCTGGTGGAGGCGGCTTACATTGGGAGCCGCGGTACGCGGTTGAACATTGCTCGCGAGCTTAATGCGGTGCCCAACGCGGTACTGAGCAGGTCAGGGAGCCGAGACAATACGTTGATCGGATCTTTGTCGCAGCAGTTTCCGAATCCGTTTTTTGGTCTTGCGCCTTCGTATCCCCGCACGATCACGCGCGGTAACTTGCTGCGTCCGCATCCGCAGTTTGGCAACTTGAATGCAATCGTGCCTGATGGATATTCGTGGTATCACTCGCTTCAGTTACGAACGGAAAGAAGGATGAAGAACGGAATCAGCGTGCAATCGTCCTACGTCTGGTCTAAATACATGGAAGCGGTTGAATACCTGAATGCGGGCGATGACCAGCCGTCACGAGTGCTCTCGGATTCTGACCGGCCGCACCGGATATCGGCCAGTGGCCTTTGGGAAATCCCATTTGGCAGGGGCCGCCGCTTTGCGTCGAACGTATCGAGAGGTTTGGACACAATGGCCGGTGGGTGGCAATTGAATGGGGTGGTCATTGTGCAGTCGGGGCCGCCCCTGGGGTTTGGCAATGCAGTAATTCTGACCGACATGAATTCCATCCGTCTTTCGGGTGAACAGAGGAGTGTGGAGAAATGGTTTGCGGCTGAGGGGTTTGTTCGTGACGCCAGCCGGCAGCTACAATCGAACCTCCGTCAGGTTCCGTTGCGCTTCGGCGGTGTGCGCGGGGACGGACAGCGGGCGTGGGATTGGTCGCTATTCAAGACCTTTGTGGTAACTGAGAAAGTCAAAGTGCAGTTCCGGGCCGAGGTCTACAACTCGTTCAATCAAGCGAGCTTTGCGGCTCCCAACCGGAACCCGACGAGTGGAGCCTTTGGCACAGTGACCGACACACAATCGGAAGCGAAAAACTGGCAGTTTTCGCTGTTCGTAAAGTTTTAGGGAGCATCAATGAGACGCAGAGAATTTTTCGCCACTGGCATTGCGCCATTTGTACAAAGTGCGGCACCGCAGGATGCACCGAATGTGCTGTTCATCATCTGCGACCAGATGCGCGCCGATGCGCTTTCAGCTCTTGGCAATCCGAATGCCCGAACGCCGAATCTGGACAAGCTGGCTAGCGAGGGCATGATGTTTGAACGATGCCACTCGACGAATCCGGTTTGTGTGCCCTCGCGGAAGTCGATGTTTACGGGGCTTTATCCGCATCATCATGGCAGTCTTACTAACGAGCACGACAGCTTTATTCCAATCGAGAAAAGTATGATCGGCTACTTCAAGGACAAGGGCTACCGGACCGGATATTTTGGAAAGAATCACACTTTCACCAAGGAAGCGATGGAGCAAGTGGAAGTGCCTGTGGTGCGGGACCGGGAGAAGTTTCGCGCTTACGCCACCGATGTTGCACCCTGGTGGCACTCAGCCGCACCCTGGCCGGAGCAGAAGTGTCACCCACATCTGAATACCGAGGATGCGCTGCGGTTCATTGGTTCGGTTCAGCCTTCAGAACGCTTCTTTGCCACTGTCAGTTATTTTGATCCGCATCCGCCGTACTTTGCGCCGCCGCGTCATCTGGCCAAGATCGATGCCGATTCGCTTGTGATTCCTAAAACCCCGCTGCCGGCCGCGTTGAATCCAAGGCTGGTAGAGCATTCTGAGGCGATGGGCTTTGAGAAGATGTCTGACGCAACGATTCGGGAAACGATGAAGTACTATCATGCGGCGGTTGATTGGGGTGTTGACGAACAGGTGGGGCGGCTGATGGCTGGCCTGAGGAAGGCCGGCAGGGACCAGGACACCCTTGTTGTGATGGTCTCCGATCATGGGGACTTCATGGGGAATTATCATATGGTGCGCAAGGGGATGTTTCTTCAGGAGGCGTTGTTACATGTGCCGATGATCTGGTGGGGCCCGGGCAGGATTGCAAAAGGGGTACGATCGAGCCAGCCGGTACAATTGCTGGATGTTTACCCAACGCTTATCGAAATGACTGGAGGGAAGCTGCCAGAAGGGATTGACGGCATCTCGGCGAAACCGATCCTAGGCGGAGCTAGCGAAGGTACTCGCAAAACGACGTATGCTTCTGCAGGCTATGGTGAGATCGACAGAATCCAGTTAAAGAAGACTGAAGGCGAAGATGCCCTGCATACGAGGGTCTTTAATCAGGAAATGAAAGAAACACACAAGACAGCCATGATCCGTGAAGGCGAATGGAAGCTCATCCTCAATGAGACTCGCGCCCCGGAACTTTACCATTTGAGAGGCCTCTCACACGAGGTACTCAACGTTGCGGAAGCAAAGGCCCATGCGGGCATCCGCAGAGAGCTCGAGCGCAAGCTCCAAAGCTGGTGGGCATGGTAAGGCGAAGATACATTCTCAAGGCGGCAACGCTCGCCCTGGTTCCGGTTGCGTCCCCCGCATCGCCGCGTTCTCTCGATATCTCATCCCTTGAGAGAGCACGCGTGCTTGCGGATGCCGGAAAGTATCTCTCGCTTAAACCTGCCACCGTCACGGCCGCCAGAAGCCCAAGAAGCGCTGGCGGCCTGAACGACTTTTTCTCTGAAGGGGATTATTGGTGGCCCGATCCGAAAGGGGCTGAGCTGCCTTATGTGCGCCGCGATGGCATGACGAATCCGGCCAACTTTGTTGAACACCGGAATCTATTGATGCGCGTGAGTCAGGAAGTTCCAGCTCTGGCTGCCGCGTCGATGTTGTCGCGGGATCGTCGGTATGCGGCTCATGCCGCTGCCCACTTGCGCGCATGGTTTATCAATCCGGCGACAAAGATGAACCCGAACCTGCAATACGCACAGGCGATTCAGGGCCGCTCGAAGGGGCGCGGCACGGGCATCATCGATACGATCCACTTTGTTGAGGTGGCCCGTGCGATCCCTGTAGTTGCGAAGGCGGGTGCCTTGTCAAAGAGCGAGTTTTCCGCAATCCAAGCGTGGTTCGCCTCGTATCTCGACTGGATGACCACGAGCAAGAACGGGGTTGAAGAGCGTGACGCCAAGAACAATCACGGCACATGCTGGGTGATGCAGGTTGCAGCCTTTGCGGGATTGACTGGCGATCAGGAGCTGATGGCTGATTGTGCGAATCGATTCAGAACTCTGATTGTTCCCGATCAGATCGGTAAGGATGGCAGCCAGCCGCTTGAGATGAGCCGAACCAAACCTTACGGCTATTGTCTGTTCAACCTGGATGCGCTTACGACTCTTTGCCAGATTGTCTCGACGCATGGCGAGGATCTCTGGAAGTTTGAGACGGCCGATGGCCGTGGCATCCGCAAGGCAATCGATTTTATGTTCCCCTTCATCGCTGACAAGAAGAAGTGGAGCTACCCGCCCGATGTGATGTATTTTGACGAGTGGCCCATGCGGCACACGTCTCTGCTATTCAGTGGTCTTGCCTTTGGCCGCCAAGACTATCTCGACCTTTGGAAGACACTGCCTTCGAGTTCCAAAGTAGAGGAAGTCATTCGCAATTTCTTTATTCGCCAACCTATCTTGTGGACCTAAATATATGAACTCAACTCTTACGCGCAGACAGCTCTTTATGGGCAGCGCCGTTGCCCTGGCAACAGGGACTCAGGCCAAGAAGCCAAATATCCTTTTTTTCGCGGTAGACGACTTGCGTCCGGAATTTGGTTGCTATGGCTTTGATTACATCAAGAGCCCCAATCTGGACCGGATTGCCAAACAGGGGATGGTCTTTGACCGGGCTTATTGCCAGCAGGCGGTTTGCTCTCCGTCGCGCACCAGCCTGATGACGGGGGCACGACCGGATTCCACCCAGGTTTGGGATCTTGTGACGCATTTCCGCAAGGCGATGCCAAATGTTGTGACGTTGCCACAACACTTCAAGCAGAACGGATACTTCGTTCAGGGCCTGGGAAAGATTTTTCACCCTGGTTACGATGACGAAGGATCGTGGTCTGCACCGTGGCAAACGCCGAAGGCACCTACATATTCGAAAGTTCAAACGGCCGTCGAAAAGGACGATGACAAGCCGAATCAAAAGGCCGGCCCGGCGTATGAGTCAGCTGACGTTGCCGACAATTTCTACAAAGATGGCATGGTTGCCGATCTGGCTGTCAAAACGTTGAAGGGGTTGAAATCAAAGACAGAGCCTTTCTTTCTGGCTGTTGGCTTTGCCAAGCCGCATCTCCCGTTTGTATCGCCGAAGAAGTATTGGGATCTTTATGATCCGGCAACGATAAAGCTTGCGCCGAACCCGTATCATCCCGAGGACTCCCCGGAGTATGCACTTACCAATAGTAATGAATTGCGTAACTATCCAGGGATGCCCGCTGCCGGCCCGATTCCGGACGATTTGGCCCGGACGCTTAAGCATGGCTATTATGCGTCAATCAGTTACGCCGATGCGCAGATTGGTAAGGTTTTAGACGAGTTGGACCGTCAGGGCTTGCGCCAAAACACAGTGATTGTTCTCTGGGGTGATCACGGCTGGAAACTGGGTGAACATGGCGAATGGTGCAAACACAGCAATGTGGAGAACGACACGAATGCACCACTGCTTCTTTCTGCGCCGGGAATGAAGAATGCTGGAAAGCACAGCCGGGCACTTATAGAGTTTGTCGATATCTATCCGACGCTTTCTGAATTGGCAGGGCTACCGCTGCCAGCGCATCTGGAAGGTACAAGCTTCAAGCCATTGCTTGAGAATCCGAACCGGCCATGGAAGCAGGCGGCATTCAGCCAATACCCGCGTGGCCAGAAGGTGATGGGGTACTCGATGCGGACCGACCGGTATCGCTTCACCGTTTGGGTTGGACGCAAAGACCACTCGAAGGTGGAAGCGATCGAGTTGTATGATCATCAGAAAGATCCGCAAGAGAACCGCAACATTGCCGCGGCTCCAGCCAACGCGAAGCTGGTTGAAAACCTGATGCGGCAGTGGAAGGCCGGCTGGCAAGGAGTGAAGCAGAAACTCTAATTTTATATACTCTGCATAATGCTACGCCCTCTCATTCTCCTTTTACTTTGCAGTGCTTTGTTGACCCAGGCCCAGACAGCCCCGTACGACATTGTGATTTCCGGTGGTCGGGTGATGGACCCGGAGAGTGGGCTGGACGCGATCCGGAATGTCGGGATCAAGAACGGGAAGATTGCCGTCATCAGTGCGCGACGCTTGCGCGGGGCGCGTACGATTGATGCGCAGAAGATGGTTGTCGCGCCTGGGTTTATCGATCTTCATTCGCATGGCATCAATAACGCTTCGAATGAATACCAGATGCATGATGGCGTGACGACAGCGCTGGAACTCGAGGCGGGACTGCCTTCGGTTGCCGGCTATCTCAAATCACGAGAAGGCAAGGCGCTGATTCATTACGGCACGACGGTCGCACATGCCTCGGCAAGGGTGAAGGCGATGAAGGAATTCGCTTCGACTCTTGGCCCGGATACGAATGCGCCGATGAGCGGGATTCCTCTGGCGGGGCGCAACGCCAAGATGGGCGACGAAGAGGAATACAGTCGCCTCGCGTTTCTGATGGAGCAGGGTTTGAAGGAAGGCGGACTGGGGCTGGGCGTGATTCCGGCATATCTGCCAGGGGCGACGCGGAGTGAGATTTTCCGGGTGTATCAGATGGCGGGAAGGTGGAAGGTTCCGGTTTATACGCACGTGCGGGGACGGGGCGAGGAGGGAATCCAGGAAGCGATTGCGAATGCTGCGGGTAGTGGAGCCAGTGTGCACATTGTGCATTTGAACAGCTCTACACGGGGATCGATTCCGCTGGCGCTTGAGATGATCGCAGGGGCTCGCAAACGCGGGATCGATATTACGACTGAAGCATATCCTTACACCGCTGGCTCGACCTTCATTGAGTCCGCTATTTTTGATGATGGCTGGATGGAGGCGCAGGGGAGTACTTATAGCGACTTGCAGTGGCAGGCTACGGGCGAGAGGCTAACCAAGGAGACCTTTGAGAAGTATCGCAAGGAAGGCGGGATTGTGATTCAGCACAGCATGAGGCCGGAATGGATCCGGATGGCGATGGCTTCGCCGTTTGTGATTGTTGCATCGGACGCGATGCCTTATGCGAAGGGGGCGCATCCGCGTGGCGGGGGAACGTTTAGCAAGGTGCTGGGTGAATATGTAAGAGAGATGAAGGCGACGACGCTGATGGAGGCGTTGCGGCGAATGACGATTTTGCCTGCGCAGCGGCTGGAGGCGATGGCACCACAGATGAAGAACAAGGGGCGGATCAAGGTCGGGGCTGATGCCGACATCACGGTATTTGATCCGGCGACAGTGAAGGATACTGGCACCTATGAGACGGGCCCGCAGTTTTCAAAGGGGATTACTCAGGTGATCGTGAATGGGGTTGCTGTGGTAGCTGATGGAAAGACTGTGGAGAATGTGTTTCCGGGGCGAGCGATTGTTGGGAATTATAGCTCTCGCAATTAGTTCGGACCGATGCCGGGTGTCTTGACGCGGATGCTCCAGATGGTGCCGCCGGCGCTGACGTATAGGGTACGCATGTCGGCTCCGCCAAAAGCCACGTTGGTAACCTCATCGAGTGGAACGGGGATGAACTCGAGGAGTTTGCCTTCGGGCGAGAGCACGTAGACGCCTCCCTTCTTTTTGTCCGTCTCGTGGGGAGGATGGGGTTGATTCAAACCACCCGCTACGAAGAGGCGGCCTTTGGCGTCCATCTCCATTCCGTCGGGGCCGCGGCTGTCGCCCCAGTCATGGATTAGCTTGCGGCTTTTGGCATCCACTGCACCGTCGGGGCGCAAGGTAAAACGCCAGAGTTTTCTGGCTGCAACCGAGTTGTTGTTATTGTTGTCGGCTACGTAAAGATAGCGATCCCCTGGGGAGACGAGTAGGCCGTTTGGCCTGTCTACGAGATCGCGACCCAGCACTCGCGTCACATTGCCAGGGGCGTCGATACGATATACGCCCTCGACGTTCATCTCCATGTTGTCGCGATTGCCGTAACGTGGATCGCTGAAGTAGATATGGCCTTTGCTATCCATCGAGAGGTCGTTTGGGGAGTTAAATTTCTTGCCTTCATAAGACTCGGCAAGGACGGTGATGGTGCCGTCGATTTCTGTTCTGGTGACGCGGCGATTGGCGGCTTCGCAGACGACAAGGCGGCCTTGCTTGTCGAAGAAAAGGCCGTTGGCGCCGCCTGAGGCCTCGCGAAATACTTGTGTCTGCCCGCTTGAGTCGAGTTTGAAGATGCGGCCTTTACCGGTGAAGTAGAGACTTCCCTTCCCGTCCCAGACGGGGCCTTCGCTACCGCCTGCCTCGCTTGCTTTGAGGAGCCTCGCGCCATCTTCGGTGATGACTCCAGCGATTGCTATTGCAGCTATTAGAAAGAACATGATTCCTCTATTGACCGCGTTTCAGGAGTGCTAACAGCCAGGATTGGACTTCGGCGACTTGCTCGGGGACATTGTTGTGGCCAGTTTCGAGGGCGAGCAGGAGCTTCTTTTGGGCCGGGATTACGTTGTAGGCAGAATACATTGAGGTTGGGGGACAGGTCTCGTCGTTATAGCCCCAAGAGTAGAAGCCGGGGACCTTTAGACGGCGAGCGAAGTTGACGACGTCGTAATAGCGGGAGGTTTCAATCTTTTCAGCAGTACGATGTGCGAGTGGGCCTTCGGAGGCACGGAACATGTGAGGCCAACCGCCGGCGCGATTTTGTAGATAGCCAGTGACATCGGCGAGTGCAGGGTAATAGGCGGCTAGGCCTTTGACTCTTGGGTCGAGTGCGGCAGTGACGATTGAGAGTGCGCCTCCCTGACTGCCTCCGGTGACGGCGAGGTTTGCGCCATCCCACTTGGGGTGGCTGGTGAGAAAATCGTTGGCCCGGATGCAGCCGAGATAGACGCGGCGGTAGTAGTAGCGGTCACGGTTGTCGAGGCCGAAGGCGTTGTAGTTCATGAGTGCGCCGGCTCCGAGGGAGTCATAAACGGATTGCTCCATCGTGACGGGGATACCGTGGATGCCGACTTGAAGAGTGATGATGCCTTTGGCTGCCATTTCGGCCATACCCCGGTAGGGACGAACGCCAGCACCGGGGACGCTGAGAAGGGCGGGATATTTGCCGGGAGCTTTGGGTTCGCATAAAACGCCGTAGAAACGCGAGGGCGCAGTATTCATGCCGACGTTTTGCATGTTGAGGTGGAAGCAATCGACCGTGGCGTTGCCGTATTCGGGAATCAAGGTGAGTCTGGCGTCGATCGGAAGCTTCGCAAGTGCGGCTTTGCCTGCGGCCCAGAACTGATCGAAGTCAGTGGGGTCTTGTTGGGTGGGCTTGATGGCCTCGGGTTGGAAGGCGGCGGTGGCGAGGCCCCGATAGGTCTTGCCGTTGAGTTCGACTGTAGCGATGCAACGCAAGAAGCCGGGTTCGTTCATGGTGCCGGCGTCGACAGTGATGCCTTCCCCAGTAAGGGTGGCAGTCTGGTCGATTTTTGGCGGCATCATCTCGGGACCGATTTTGTAGGTGACCTTGAGGCCGATTACAGGTTGTCCGTCCTGGATGGCAACGATTCGGAAGCGGACAGGTTGCCCGGGTTCATAGCGCCAATCGGCATGATCGGTAGAGACTCGAACCTGAACTGTGCCGATACGGCCTTGCGCGATGAGAGGGAGCGCAAGGAGGGAGAGCAAAACGAATTGGAGCATGAGATGAATCTATACGATATCGCGCGATGGGGATAAGATAGGAGCGAATTGGAGACCCAGTGATGAAAAGTCTGCTTGGATTTTTTATGGTGTTGGTGGCTGGCGCGCAGGAGATTGTTTTTGAACATGTGAATGTGATCCCGATGTCGCGGGAAGTGGTGCTGAAGGATTACTCGGTTCGCTCGAAAGATGGCAGGTTCGTTGAGGTAGGGCAGACGGGCAAATTGAAAGTACCTCCTGGGGCTCTTCGAATCGATGGACGCGGGAAGTATTTGATTCCAGGGCTGAGCGAGATGCACGGGCACATTCCGCCGCCAACGGCTCCGCAAGCTTACATCGATGATGTTCTTTATCTGTATGTCGCGAACGGGATCACGACGGTTCGCGGGATGCTGGGGCATGCGGGGCAACTGGATTTTCGCGAGAAGGCCAAGAGGAACGAGATTGTTGCGCCGACGTTGTATCTGGCGGGACCAAGCTTCAGCGGAGCTACGGTTAAGAACCCGGCGCAGGCGATTGAACGAGTGAAGCAGCAGAAGGCGGAGGGGTGGGACTTGTTGAAGATCCATCCGGGGGTATCGCGCGAATCCTACG
>CAZZGS010000002.1:1463-31832 GCA_964653845.1 uncultured Bryobacter sp. | reverse complement strand
CGGTAACGACGCGCTCGATGAAGTCCTCGGGCACTGTGTCCCCGGTGGATCCGGTCGCCTGGCAGCCGGCCAAGTGCGTGGCGTGATGGACGAGGGTCATCGTGCCAAGCGGCGACTCTTCCCCTTAGCATAGTCGATCGGGTGGTTGGCGGTCAGCCAGGATGCGTTGCGCAGGGCGGCGATGATTGCGTCAGGTCCGCCAAGCACGGGTCCGACAGTGGGGAACGAGCTGTGCCCCATCAGGAGGTCGGCGGGCTCGACGCCTAGACATTCGAGGTCCGCGCAAAGAGCAGCGCGGATAATGAAGCGGCGCGGGACATTCACAATTCTCAATCGCAGTGAATTATGGCGGAGAGAGAGGGATTCGAACCCTCGGTAACCCTTATCGGACTACGACGGTTTAGCAAACCGCTCCTTTCGACCACTCAGGCATCTCTCCGCGCTGTGGCCGTTACTCTTTGCATATTAGCATGGAGAAGAGGCTTGTTAAATGCTCATTCGAATTCTACGCGGCTGGCAGATTCCTGAACGGCAGGCAACTGGCGAATCTGTCTACCTCAATCGACGTCAAATTCTTGCGGCAATGGCCCTTCCTTCGATCCTGCCAGCCGCCAATCGCAACCCACAATTTACGCTTGACCGGCCTCTCACTGAAGAGTGGGCCGCCACCAGCTACAACAACTACTACGAGTTCTCGACCAACAAACAGGAGATCCGCACGCTAGCCAAGGGATTCAAGCCGAGGCCCTGGACGGTTGAGATCACCGGTGCTTGCGCAAAGCCGCAAACCTGGTCGATCGAAGATCTTGAGACGAAGATGCCGATTGAGGAGCGCCTTTATCGCCATCGATGTGTTGAGGCCTGGGCGATGGCGGTGCCC
The DNA here is from genome assembly GCA_964653845.1 of uncultured Bryobacter sp. Lineage (GTDB taxonomy): Bacteria > Acidobacteriota > Terriglobia > Bryobacterales > Bryobacteraceae > Bryobacter. Next base: position 30,952 of record CAZZGS010000002.1, on the reverse strand, counting down.
TGGATGGGCTTTCCCTTATCGGAATTGATTCGCCGCGCCGAGCCGCAGGCTGGGGCCAAGTATGTGCGCTTCATCTCGGTCAACCGTCCTGAAGAGATGCCTGGCATTCGATATTCTGGCAACTATCCATGGCCCTACTACGAAGGGCTTCGGATGGACGAAGCGATGAACCCACTGGCATTTCTCGTGACGGGTATGTACGGCAAGCCGCTTCCGAATCAGAATGGGGCACCGTTACGTTTGGCGATTCCCTGGAAATATGGCTTTAAGAGTGTCAAGGCGATTGTCCGCATCGAACTCGTGAGCAAGCAACCGGAGACATTCTGGAACAAAGCAGTCCCGAATGAATATGGATTTTTTGCCAACGTCAACCCTAAAAAACCGCACCCGCGCTGGAGCCAGGCTGTGGAGCAGTTGATTCCGAACATGGAGCGTGTGGCGACCCGAGCCTACAACGGTTACGGAAAATGGGTGGCTCAGATGTACAACGGAACAGAAATCTGAAATAATTTCTACCGGGAGAACTTTTATGCGTCGCCGCGATCTCGTTACCAGTTATAGCCTCATGGTCCTTGCCGACCAGCTTCCGCCTGCTCAGGCACAAACCGTTAGTCCCGAGATGCGCAAGCAGTTTGACCGCATCGCTCCGCCGTCGAAAGACGTGCAGGCCGCCACGACTTTGCATGAGCCGCACATGTCGTTGGTAAATCTGGAATGCGACGTGTTTATCGCCGGTGGCGGGGTGGCTGGCGTATGCGCTGCTATCTCAGCTGCCCGGCATGGGGCCAAAGTAGTTTTAGTGCAGGATCGCTCGCGTCTCGGCGGTAACTCTTCAAGCGAAGTCAAAATGCACATTGTGGGAGCTGACTCTCATCGCGGCCGGCCCGGGTGGCGTGAAAGCGGTCTAATCGAAGAGCTGCGTCTCGAAGACGCCGTCAACAATCCCCAACGCTGCTGGGAAATGTGGGACTTCATCTTGTACGACAAAGTCGTAAGTGAGCCCAACATCACATTGCTGCTTGAAACGATTGTCTACAAGGCTGTCGTCAAGGACGACCGCATTACCGAAGTACACGCCCGCTGCGACAAGAGTGAGATGATTTACCGGGTGCAGTCGAAGGTATTTGTTGACGCCACCGGCGACTCGCGGCTTGCTCTGGAATCTGGTGCCAGCTTCCGCATGGGCCGCGAATCGCGCGCCGAGTTTAATGAGAGCCTTGCTCCAGAGAAGCCCGACCTTGAAACCCTCGGCAGCTCCATCCTCTTCACCTCGCGCCTCTACAACAAACCCATGCCTTTCAAGCCGCCGACATGGGCTCGCAAGGTAACAGCCGATACACTGCGATTCCGCAAGGTGGACCAGTGGGATTACGGCTATTGGTGGGTGGAATGGGGCGGCAGCAAAGACATCATCCACGACAACGAGCTAATCCGCTATGAACTGCTCTCGATCGTGATGGGTGTCTGGGACTACATCAAGAACAGCGGCAACCACACCAACAGTGCCAACTACGCATTCGATTGGGTGGGGATGATGCCCGGCAAGCGTGGCTCCCGCCGTCTCCATGGCGACCACATGCTGACGCAGCAGGATCTCATGGGTGGCAGTTTCTACGACGCTGTCGCCATGGGCGGTTGGCCGATGGACGACCACCCGCCCGGTGGTTTTGATCGCTCCGATCTGCCCCCCAATACGGTGCTGAGAACCCCCGAGGTTTATCCGATTCCGCTGCGCAGTTGCTATTCGAAAAACATCTCGAACCTCATGATGGCCGGACGCAACATCAGCGCCACCCATGCAGCTTTTACCTCCAGCCGCGTCATGGCCACCTGTGCCACCATCGGCCAGGCCGTTGGTACCGCCGCTGCGCTTTGTGTCGAAAAAGCCAAAGTTCCGCGCCAGCTGGCTGAAGATAAGCAGCTGGTGGCAACTCTGCAGCAGCGCCTGATTCGTGACGATCAAACGATCAAGGGTAAGCCCGGTGAACTCATCCGCAATGAAGATGCGAACGACTCGGCTCGCAAGGCAACCGTCTCCAGTTCCGGCAACGTTGGTGAAGCTGTGGCACCGCTCGTGATCGACGGGATTACGCGTGACATTCCAAAGGGTCCTATACATCATTGGGCTGGCCCGATGACCGACAAGGGTGCCTGGCTTGACCTTAAATGGGAAAGCCCGCGCAAGATCAGTCAGGTGCAGTTGACCTTTGACACGGGCTTTCAGCGACAAATGGTGCTTACTGCAAACCCGACTTTCTGGCGCGGGGATTCCCAACGGCAACCCCAGCCCGAGACGGTGAAAGATTACAAAGTGCAGGTGCGCAAGAAGGGCTCGAGCGAGTTCGTAACTGTCGCAACAGTTTCAGGGAACTACCAGAGGTTGAACCGTGTGCGCTTTGAAGCTGTCGAGGCAGAGGCAGTGCGTGTTCATGTCACCGCCACCAACGGACTCGAAGAAGCCCGTATCTTCGAAGTCCGTTGTTATGCCTGACACTGGTCCTCTTCCTAGCTCCGCTTCTGGCGAGCCGCTTCCAGAGCTTTTTTCACAAGTAGAAGCTTCGGATGCTTCGGCTTAAGAACCTTTTCAAAGATCTTCAGAGAGCGCTCGTAGAGGCGCACTGCTTCGCTGCGGCGGCCTGATACGTGCAAGAGACTGGCGAGATTGTAGAGCGTCAGCGCGACGTCCGGGTGCTTCTTGCCGAGCAGATTTTCAGACATTTTGAGCGACTTGCGGTAGAGTTCTTCGGCTTCGTCTCCCTTGCCCTGCGCTGACTTCACCGCTGCCAGGTTGTTCAGGTTCACCGCGAGTTCATAGTTTTCCGGGCCATAGAGCTTCTCAAATACCTTCAGCGCCTTGCGGTAGATGGGCTCTGATTCCTTGTAGCGCTCGAGACTATCGAGAATTGCGGCCATGGAAGCGGCATCGGCCATCGTCTGCGGGTGGCTGGCACCAAGATGCAGCTTTGATAGCTCCCAGGCTCGGCGTGCAGGGGCTTCGGCTTCAGCAAATCGTCCGGCGGCGTGAAGGATACCGCCGATGTTGTGATTAACCATGCTCAGCTCAAAACCATCGTCCCCGAAGAGGGCCTTCAGTTTTGCCAGTGCACTTTCATAAAGTGCGAGCCCCTTGGCGAATTGGCCGGAGTATTTGTAGACGATGCCGAGATTGCTCTCAGAGCTTGCTACCTCTACGTGATCTTTGCCGAACTCTTTCAAATTCAGCTTGAGCGCATCTTTCAGAAATTGTTCGGCTTGTTTGTAATCCCCAAGCTGACGGTTGAGGGTGCCAATCAGGGTTCGTGAACGCGCCCGAATGAGGGTAGCTTCTTCGCCCTTGAAGCTGCGCACTAGCTTATCTGTGATCTCCATGCTGCGGCGGGCATTGGCCATAGCCTTGTCAAAGAGGCCCAAGCGGTCTTCGAGGTCAGCAAGGTCGTTGAGGAGATTCGCCACATCTGGGGTCTCTTTGCCCTCTATCAACTCAAAGAGTTTGAGTGCCTCGGCGATAGCGTCGCGGGCCTCCGTCAATTTGCCGCGGCCCAGTAGTTTCCAGGCCTTTTCTTGTAGTGCGATCGCGTATTCAATAGTCATTGTTGTCCAGGTTCTTGCAAATCCTCTGCTCTTTAAATACGTTGCGCATAAAAAGCGACGAGGCTCAAACCCAGCATGACAAGATCGATGGCTGTGGGCAAGCCCTCAATTGCTATCCTGAAGTCGAAACGATGCTTTCGCCACGCTTAGGATTACAAGTTTCGCAAAAGCAGACGCTGACCCCTGGCCTTGTGCAGTTGGTCACCGTGCTCCAGTTGAACCGGCTGGAGCTCAAAGAGATGATCAGCCAGGAGATCGTTGCCAACCCCTTTCTCGATGAGAGCGAGGACGGCGAGGAATTGACTCCCCAGGAAGTTCAGAATCTGCTCGAAGCCGAGAGGAATTCCGACCCCAGCGATCAGGCAGTGATGCAGATGCTCGAAACTCCGCCTGCCGCTTCTTACGAATCAGAAGCAGAATTCGAGGCTCCCGTCGAATACACGGCCGAAGCTTCGGTGGATCCGGCTGAAGCCCCCAAGGCCGCCGATCCCTTCGACGAGATCGACTTTGGTAGCTACTTTGACGAATATCTCGATCCGGGGCACAAAACTCCTGCCGGAGAAACGCTAGAGAAGCCGTCATTTGAAACCTTCCTCTCGTCGCCGGTTACACTTTCCAGTCATCTCACTTCGCAACTGAGCCTCATCCTGATGAATGACAGCGAACGAGAAGCGGCAGAAGCCATCATTGGCAACCTCAACGAATACGGTTATCTACTTGAGCCGATCGAAGACATCGGCAAGGCTGAAAATCTGACTTTTGACGACATGGAAGATGGTCTCGAAATAGTTCAGAGCCTTGATCCTGCCGGGATTGGCGCGCGCGACCTTCGCGAATGCCTGCTGCTGCAACTTAAGAGCCGAGGCGCCAAGGGAGGCGTTGCCTGGCAGATGGTCAGCGATCATCTGCGGATGATTGAGCGCAAGGAATTCAAGGAAATCGCGAAAGCCCTTGGCAGGCCTCTGAATCACATCGAGATAGCCCTTCACGTCATTCGCAAGCTGGATCCACAGCCTGGCCTTCGTTACTCCAGCCAGGCGGCCCAGACTGTCGAGCCTGATGTCTATATCTCCAAGGACGGCGAAGATTATCTGATCCAGTTGAACGATGAGGATCTGCCGCAGATTCGTTTGAATCCTGGCTATCGCCGGATGCTCGACAAGGACCATTCGCCTGAGAAAGATGTTCGTAATTACATTCGCGAGCGCTATTCGAGCGCACTCATGCTGATGAAGAATATCGAGCAGCGGCGGCAGACGATCTTGAAAGTTTGCGAGTGTGTCGTTGAGCGTCAGCGGGAATTTCTCGAAGACGGGATCGACTGCATTCAGCCGATGATGATCAAGGATCTGGCCGAAGAGATTGGAGTGCACCCGTCCACGGTCAGTCGCGCAGTTGCCGGCAAATATGTTCATACGCCGCAGGGTGTGTTTGAACTCAGGTACTTTTTCTCAGAGGCAGTGCAGGGCCCGGCTGGCGCCGGAACTTCTCTCCTGGTTCTCAAGCGTAAAGTGAAGAAGATGATTGAAGAAGAAGATTCCGCTCATCCTTTGACAGACGATCAAATTACCGCCCGCCTCAATGAGGATGGCATCTCCGTGACCCGGCGCACAGTCGCCAAGTATCGCGAAGACATGAAGATTCCCTCGACGCATCAGCGTCGAGTGAAGCAGTAGAACACTCACAACATGAAAATTCACTACACCGGTAAATTTGTAGAGCTCACAAAAGAGCAAAAGAAAAACCTCGACAACCACTTCGCCAAGCTTGGGAAGCTCGTCGACCAAAAGGGGGAGCGCGAAGCCCACGTGATTCTGAAGGTGCAACGCCTGGAGCACAAGGCTGAGGTCACAATGACGTACTACGGCCATCAGGCCGTTGGTATTGCTGCACACAAAGATCAGTTCATGGCGCTCCTGGCTGCCATTGACAAACTTGAAAAGCAGTTGCATAAGCTGCACGATAAGTGGATTGATTCCAAGCGCCACGGTGTTGGGATCAATGGCAAAAAAGCCCCGATTCCGGAAGTCGTTGCCTCTGCTCCTCCCGCCAAAAAGGTCAAGGCACTCAAGCCGACCCGTGTGCAACGTACATCGAAGCCCATCACGATTGAAGAAGCACCGATGGCCATCAAGCCAGCTTCGACCTATCTGGTTTTTGAAGAGCTGGGCAGCGGCCAGATTCACGTTCTTGTCCGACGTAGCGACAACGAATTCGACCTTATCGAAGCACGCTAATGCTCCCAGGATCTGCGCAGGCTGAACTCGTCATCATCACGGGCCTCAGTGGTTCGGGAAAAGGCACTGTTCTCAAATGCTTTGAGGATATGGGTTACTACGCCGTAGATAATCTGCCTCTCGATTTGTTTCCCAAGTTTGCCGAGCTAACCAAGGATGCTCCAAACATCCGCCATGCTGCGCTGGTCGTCGACGTTCGTGAAGGGGAAGCGCTGCATCGCTTCCCCGCTATGTATCGCGAAGTTGCATCCAAGGTTCCCACTCGTTTGATCTTTCTGGAAGCCGACGATGCGGCTCTGGTTCGGCGTTTCTCAGAGACTCGCCGGCCTCATCCCCTCGGGCAAAGCCGTTCTGTTCTTAAAAATGTTCAAGCCGAGCGTCATCTGCTTGAAGAGCTTCGCTCGCTAGCTACCTTCACGGTCAATACTTCCAAGTTCAACGTCCATGAATTGCGAGCTCTGATTGAAGAGCAATTCTCGGTAACGGGTAAAGAGGGCCGCCTCTCGATCCATGTATCGAGCTTTGGCTTCCGCCACGGAATCCAGCAGGACGCCGATCTGGTCTTTGATGTACGCTTTCTTCCGAATCCCAATTACATTCCTGAATTCAAGCCCCTCACCGGTAAACATCCCAGCGTCGCCCGTTACATCAGAAGCTTTCCTCAGACACAGGAATTTCTTGCCCGTGTGACTGATATGCTTACCTATCTCTTGCCGCACTACACCAAAGAAGGCAAGAGTTACCTCACAATTGGCTTCGGTTGCACCGGTGGCCAACATCGGTCTGTCATGATTGCCGAAGAGGTCGCCAAACGTCTGAAGCGCACCGGCCTCCCCATCAAGGTGCAACACCGGGATGCGGTCTCTAAATCCGGCAAGAAGAGTGGCTAGACAACTTCTACTCATTTTCGTTGTGGTTCTCGCCGTGCGCCTGATGCACGTAAACCTTCTCTGGATCGAAGAAGCCTACCCGATGACAGCGGCGATTCAGATGCTGCATGGCCGCTGGCCTTATGCGGATTTCTGGTTTGACAAGCCACCGCTTAGCGCTGCACTCTATCTGCTCTGGGGCGCGATGCCTGGCTGGCTGCTACGGCTTGCCGGGGCACTGTACGTAACCGGTTGTGCTGGCCTCGCATATCGCCTTGGCGGCCGCTATGCCGCCTGGCTGATCGCGATCTATCTCAGCTTTGGAATCCCCTCGGCGGTGATGGCGCTTGCGCCGGATCTATTGCTGGTCGCCCCGCATATGGGTGCCGTCTGGATGGCGCAGAGTGGCCGCCCCTGGCTTGCCGGCCTCATTTGTGGCGTTGGTCTGCTGATCCACACAAAGGCGATTTTCATCCTCGCGATCGCTCTGCTTTGGGCCCCGAACTGGCGCACTCTTGCCGGCTTTGCAGTAACGCTTCCGGTTCATGCGCTCTTTGGCCCCAACTACTGGCAACAGGTCTGGTGGTGGGGTGGCATCTATTCAAGCGACACTTTTGTCACGAAGCCGCTGGCTGAATTCCTGCGGCGTACGGCCAATTGGGTTGGCTTTCAGTCTGCCGCAGTTATTGCCGCTCTTCTTCCCTGGCGCAGTATGGAATGGCGCAACTATACTTGGCTCGGGCTCTCGCTCGTTACCGTTGCGATGGGCCTTCGCTTCTTTCCGCGCTACTACTTTTTTCTGCTGGTGCCAATGGTGGTGCTGGCCGGCCGATCGCTTGAGCAACTGAAGCCTCGCTGGCGTTTGGCACTCCTTGTACTCTTGCTGATTCCGGTTGTCCGCTTCGGCCCACGCGATATTCAGCTTGCCCTTGGAAACCAAAACTGGGACGACCTTGCGCTCTTCCACGACAGCCAGACGATCGTCAAGTATTTGAGCGAGCAGGCAAAGCCAGCGGATACGCTATTCGTCTGGGGGTATCGCCCTGATATAGACGCTCTTTCTCGTATGAAGGGAGGCACTCCCTATCTTGAAAGTCAGCCTTTGGATTGCATCTTTGCCGATCGACATTTGCGTGAGTTCAAGGCAATGCCCGGCCTTGGCTGTGAAGAGCGTCTAAAGCGCTTTCGCGAAGCCGAGCCCACCTGGATGGTGGATGGTCTTGGGCCCTCAAACGTGCGCCTGCGGCTTGAAGCCTACTATCCGCTCAAAGGCTATGACCTGGTCTTGCGCACCAAAACCGCCTACTTATACAAGCTTGTGCTCCCACAGAACCAACCTCTCGATGTGCGGCTAAGGCCTGACGCCGTGCACATGGTAGGGCACGTAGTAGCGCCGGTCCTCGTCACGGGTCGTTAAAGCGAAGCCCCGTGCCGCCAGAAAGTCTCGCACCTTGGTGAGCGTCCGAAAGCCCTCGCCTTCACCACGGTCCGCACGAAAGTCATGCGCAGCGATGCAAACATTCTTAGTGCGGCTGAGGGCATCTACACACCCCGGCAAGGCATTGCGCTCTGCGCCCTCGATGTTCATCTTCAGAAACGAAATCTCGCCTATGCCTTCACGTCTGGCCAATGCATCGAACGGAATTCCTTCCACTGTGCAGCTGTTCTCGCTAGCTTCGCCCGTCCGGATATAGTTTGATTCCCACACTGCCATAGTTTCAATCTGCAAGCTCTCGGGCTGCTCAGTCGAAGCGAAATTCAAGACCCTGACATTGCTCAGGTCATTCCATTCGCAGAGCTTCCGTAGAGCGAGAAAACTCACCGGATGAGGCTCAATCGCCCACACCTGCCCGCTGGCCCCGACAGCGCGTGAAAAAACAAAAACATCCTCTCCACGGCCGGCACCAATATCGACAATGACATCACCTGCTGTGGGTTTGTAGACATGGAACCAATAATCCTCAACGTCACGCAAATACTTGTCGACGATTAGTGCACGCTTCACGATGTCTTCAGCTTTGCGCCCTGGCATCTCCGGATCTGGAATGCGCACCGAACCAATCCTCCATCCCCAAACCTCATCCCAAAAAGCTTCGATGTCCACGCCCGGACAAGTCTCGTGCGCGAGCGCACTCATCCTATTCAACAACTCAATCACTTATCAATCTTAACTACTCGCACCTCATGAAAGGCTACAGGACTTTCCTGGCCCTGAAGATTGAGCGCCATCAGCTCCAGCCGGATTCTTCCACTGGGGATTTCTGTGGCTGGCAACACCATTCGCAAAGGTGTCGCAGGCCAGCCCTTGCCTTCACGCACCAAAACTGCCACACCGCTTGCGTTTAAGACTCGCACCCGGTAACCGCTGGCCGGCTCAGCCGAAACCTCAAACTGCAATTCGATTTCAGTAATGTCCTTTGCAATCGTCAACTCTAGGCCCGTATTGGTGCCGCGTGTGATGTCGCGAGGCAAAGTAAGGCTCGCACGCTGTGCAAAAAGAACCGGCTCGGGCCGACGATCAATACCCATCCACCACCAAGCTCCACCGCCTAGCAGCAAGACTGCCGCCGCAATTTCCAACCACCAAAGCACACGCCTTCGCGGCCGCATCTTTGCGGCCATGGCTCGAGCCACGCGCAATCGATCCAGTTGCCCAGTCTCTTCGAGAAAGCCCTGCCAGGCTGCGGCTTCAACCGCTGTCAACTCACCTCGAGCAAGAGCATCGAGCTGCTCACACTCAATCTCTTGCATGCGCGCATGCAGATCCAGATCTACGATCAGCGCCTCGGCCAGCGCCCCCCGTTCTTCGTCGCTGCCTTTGCCTAGCAAATGAGCTTCGATATCGGCTCTTGAGTATTCGTGCTTCAAAACTTAGTGTCCTGAACCGGCAAATCATCACACAACTTTCTCAGGCATCGCCTGACGCAATCCTCCAGCCGTTCGCGAATCCGTAGAGCCCGATTGCGCAAAGCGTTGATCTCAAGCCCTAATTCTTCTGCGATCTCGCGCCGCACAACGTTATGAGTACTACCTCTACCGGCATAATAGCGGAGGATCAAGCTCGCTTGATCTGACCCCAGTTTCGCTAGGCAGCCTTCGAGACAAGCCAGTGCATCGGGGTCCACTGGTGGCTCACGATCCGGGAGGACCATCTTCTTAAGGGCCAGCTCACGTCGCCTCACCCGGGTCAAAGACTCCCGCATCAAGACTCGGGCCACCCCGGCTGCAAAGCGCTCAACCCCCTCAACTTCTTCTCCCTCAGCCAGCTTCCTGGCAACTCGATTCAGAACTTCATCGGCCTGATCCTCAGGCTCTGCGCTGCGCTCCCATCGGAAGTATCGAATCAGCCGCTGGCGCAATTCTTCATAAAGCTGCGCTGCCCTGTCCGGGTCTGTATTCAGCCTTGCAAGAAGGGCATCGAACTGCGCCTTCTCCATCCCTAGCGCCAATCTCCTTCAAGACGGAACCCAGCCCAATAATAGGGTTCCTTCCAGCGCACATCTGCCCGAAGCGCCAACTGGGCGTGGCGCAATGCCGCCGCAGCACTCAGCTTGCCGCGAAACAGCCCCTCATAGAATCGACGCATAAGCTCTGCGGTTGCACGGTCCTCTACCTCCCACTGACTGGCCAACACCTTAGCTGCACCGGCGTAGAGAAAGCCACGAGTGAGGCTCATCGTGCCCTCCCCACTCAAGTCTGGGCCAACCGCTGTGCTGCATCCGCTCAACACCACCAATTCCGCAGCCAGCTTTAAGCGATAGATCTCGTAGAGGCGCAAATGACCATTTTGAGGGCGTCCCTTGGCGTCTACTTGAGAGAACACCACAGCGGACAATTCCGGTCGCATCTCGTCTACCTGAGCATGCGTTGCCAGATGCACAATCGTGGAATCTCGAAAAGCTTTCTGATCAAACAGTGACTTCTCAGCGACCAAGCCGATCCATTGTTTTGCGCTAGCTGCACCCGCGATCTTCACAATCTCATCTGCTTCAATGCGAGAAAAATGCAAACGCCGGTAATCGCTTTGGGTGTTGCTCGCAAGCGAATCATCCCTACTTTGCAATCGAGAGTCTGTGGCGTCAAAGACCGGGTCGGCAACTATATTCAAGCTTCGTCTACCTGTCCACTTCGGCCTATCTCGCAAGGCGGCCAGCATCGAAGCTGAAGGCAAAGCGACCACCTCAAACCGGTCGACCAAGCCTCCGATCGCAGCGAAACTCAAGTGATCGAGCGGTGTATCTGGCACCACTACGAGTCTTGAAATCGAAGCACCCAGACCGAGGGGCGCGATCAGAAGACGCATCAACTCGCGATCGAGGCCAGCATCGCTGCTTCGCGAAGCAATCACCGTGCGCTGCTTCTTGACGAGTGTTGCAATTGAAGCTCGCGGTGCTAGCTTCACTGCTCTTACGCTTCCTTTCGTGATTACCCAGGCCCAACTCCGGTCTCCATCGAGGGAATACTCAACCAGTGCTGTAACCGCGTCAAGAATTTCATTCTGCACTCGCTCAATCGTTGGCCTCGCTTCTACTCCGGCCAACACTTGCCGCTCATTCGACAATCGACTCCAGCGTTCAAAGAGCCGATCCAGATTTCGCCTTGCATCTACCGATTCTGGCCCTGGTTTTGCACTGCTCAATCGCTGCAGTCTCTGGGCTTGGGCGTGGATCTCCCGGGTTAGCTCCCGCTCGCGGGCGACAGCGCTCTGATCTTCCCGGTTTGTCTCGCGTGCAGCCAGCACCCGATCCAGCAAAACGCGAGCACGACTCCACTCGCTTACCTCTAAAGCTTCTTGCGTTTTGCCCAGGTCCATCAGCACCGCCATGGCATCTTTGTAAACACGCTGCTGGGTGGCAAAGAAGCTCGTGCGCAACTCAACGTTTACTACAGACGCGCGAAGCACTTCAATCTGTTTGAGGGACAAATCGAGCGACACTTTTGCTTCCGCGAACCGGCCCAACTTTACAAGAGCTCTCGACCGCACTGCCTCGGCTGCCGCCTCCCCCAACTTGTTGCCAACTTCATGCTGCATTTCCACGGCAGTCTCAGCAGCGGTAAACGCATCTGCTCCGCGTCCCGCCTTCAGATAGGCTTCGGCTAGTTTCTCTAATGTCTGCGCTTCACCATATCGATCCCCAAGTTGCCGCTTGATTGCCAGAGACTCCTCATAGAGTGCAAATGATCCATCAAGACCCGCCAGATTGTGGAGCACATAGGCCTGTCCGCGCTTATCGCCCTTCTCCCGCAAGACTTTCAGTGCTCTCTCAAAAGAAGCCCTGCCTGCCGTACCCTCCACCATGCCGAGGTTGCTTGATGTGTAGGCCTCACCAATTGCGTCGCCCGCCTTAAGCCACAGAGCCAGTGCCTCACCATAGTGAAGCCGCGCTTTACGCGCATCACCCAACTGGGCATACATCAGCCCAATGCCATTCAACGAATCTGCTTCCCCACGCGGATTATTAAGCTTCCTCCAAATCGCCAGCGCCTGTTCGTATTCACCCAAGGCTTTTTCTATATCGCCCCACGTGTACTGCACACTAGCCATTCCAAACAGCGTGTAGGCAACACCCGTTTCGTCTTTCAGTTCGCGCCGGATGGCCAGCGCTTCCCCGTAGGCAAGCAGGGCTTCGGAGTTCTGCCCCAAAGACCAATAAGCTGCTCCTATGTTGTGTAACGCGAGCGCCTGCTCAAAACGCTCGCCCGTACTGCGCCTCAGCGATAGTGCCTTCCGATAGCCGGCGATTCCCTCTGTCGCCTGCCCCAGAGCCACCAGAACCCTGGCTATACCGTAATGCAGACTCGCTTCAAGCTTTGCTTCCGCTGCACTCGCCAGCCCCAGCCGGAACTCCACCAGTGCCTTGTCTCGTTCCCCAGACAGGTCGAGCAACTGCCCCAAACGAAACCTTACTTTGGCCTCTTCTGCCGAGCCCTTCCACAATTCTGCAGCTCGGGCATACAGCGCGATAGCATCCTGTCGGGTTTTCGAATCCGAGCGCAGCTTTTCCGCCTGCTCGTACAAAGCGGCAGCGCTCTGCTGAGCCAGTGAAAGACCGGCTATGAGTGGCAGGAAAAGGAGCCAGTGGCAGCGTCGAAGCTCCATGAGCTCCAGTATAGGGCTCCTATCGCATGAGTTGCTGAATCACACTCACGATTCGGTCTGGACTCTCCCTGGCTACAAAGTTGAAGTTGCGCCCTGACTTCAATTTCACATGGAATGCCTTCATGCTGCGAATCGGCATACGGTTCATCTTGATTTCATCGATATCCGAAATAGGCGCCTCAAAGCTGTCGCCTGCATGTCGAGTATCGTAGCGAATCGACTTACCGACCACACGCAAAATACCCTCGCAATGATTCCAAACCCGGTCATAGGGGTTGTAGCCGGTCAAGCCCTGATGATCGTGCATCACATGCCATGCGTAGCGGCTCACAACCGGGATCGGATATGGAATCTCGTCGCGTTTCGGCACTACTTCCACCATCGCAGTAGCTGTCACCGTTTTGCCAGTCGCATCGATCGCAGTCAAGACATAGCGGGAGCTCACTCTAGGGGCCACCCGCGCCTCTCCCGTTAAGGCGACCGTGCCTGGTTCAGGCGCAATCGTAACCCGGCTCGCCCCACTTACCGCCCAATTCAACGTTGTTGAAGAGCCCTCTTCAATTCGGCTCGATTGCGGCTGAAATGAGTTCACCTGCATGACTGCGGCAATTGAGTCCGTCTTGCGAATCGGCTTATCCGTTTTGTCGACGATGCGCGGATCCACGCTGAGCGATACCTGCGACTGCTGCTTCACCCCATCCGGCCCAACCGCTTCAAGTGTGAAGCTTCTCGATTCCCCGGGCCGCAATTCCTGGCTCCCGCTCGCCTGCACTGGCTGGCCATTGAGCTTCACATCAGAGCCGTTCTGTACTTCCCAGGCCAGCAGAGCCAAGTCTCCCGCTGTGACGCGGTCTGGCCTCACCTCAAGTCGAGCAATTCGCGCCGCCGCTGGCGAAACAACACTCACGTTTACCTTCTGACGGATCGCTTCTCCGCGCCGCAGTTTTGCCACCAGTGTGTAGCTCATGCTGTCATTCGGAAGGACGTTCGCCGTGCCTTTTGCCGCTTGTTTCCCAAGGCCCTCAATCTCGATGCTGTCTGCCCCAGATACATCCCAGCTTAAGACCACCTTGCCACCGCGGGTGACGCTCTGTGGATCGGCGCCAAACGCATTTACTATGGGTGGAGCGCTGGGCCTCAGATAAAGCCAAAAACCGATCACCACCGCAACCAGTGCGACAGCACCAATGGCAAGCCAGGGCAATTTGCGTGGCGTAAGAACGGGAGTGGGTGCTGGCAATGCCACTGTTGAGGCCGTGACCTTCCCCTGAAAAGCCCGTTCCATCGAAAGCATATCGGGGAATCGATCTTCAACCCGAAGCGCAAGGCCCCGCATCAGAGCCGCCTCGGCGTGGGCAGGCATTGAGATTCCAAGCGCCGTCGGACGCAGCAGCGAGTCTGCCTTGAAGCGATCCGGGGCTGCCGCCGGCATCACTCCGGTAATCGTCCGGTACAGTGTTGCAGCCGTCGCATAGACATCCGTCCAGGGCCCCTGTCGGCCCTTGCTCTCATACTGTTCAAAGGGCGCATAACCATGCTTCAAAATCACCGACAGGTTCAAGCTCTTCTGCCCCATCGCCTGGCGTGCGGCTCCAAAATCAATCACTTTCACGTGGCCGCTACGAACGAGAAATATGTTGTCCGGGCTGATGTCGCGATGCAGAACTCCCGCTGCATGAACCTCGCGCATCGCGTCCATCACCCACATCAGGCAGTTCACAGCGCTTTGCCAATCAATCTTGCCACCTTCCTTCTCAATAAACTTCTCGAGTGTCATCCCGTCGAGAAATTCCAGAATCATATACGCCGTATCATGTTCGGGAAAGAAGTCTTCTACGCTCACGATATTCGGATGGTCTTTGAACTTTCGTACCAGGCGGGCCTCATCGAGAAATCGTTCAAGCCCGAAGTTGTAGTCCTGCTTGAAACTGGCTGAAGCCGGAAACACACTTGGCTCCCCGCGCATCCTAACGGCCAACCCTGACGGGAAATACTCTTTGACGGCAACCTTCGAATCAAGCACCAGATCCCGGCCAAGGTATGTGATCCCAAAGCCTCCATCGCCAAGAACCCGGCCCACCAGGTAACGTTCTTTCAAAACAATCCCCGGGCTCAGGTGTAACAGCGAATCCACTTCCTGGCCAGCCACATAGCCGCAGAACGGACACACCGCCACGTCTCCGCTCACTTCCATGCAACCAAGACAATATTGCTGCAAATTTTCCATAAGCCCTAAGTCCTCCAAACCGCGATCGCCGAGTAGTTGTCGGCTTCGCCAGCAGCGAGCCTCACCAGACGTTCCATCAGTCTCAATTGCATTCCTCGCAGCCAATCGTTCACCGTTGCCGCCCTCACCAGTTCGGCTTCCATCTCTCGCTCTGTAACAAGCTCCCAAAAGCCGTCGCTTGCAAGCAGAAAGGCATCGCCGCTTTCAAGATCGCGCCACCCGGGGCCCATCTCGATTTCAGCCGCTGCACCACCCAGGCTCTTGAGCAGCCGGTTGCGATCTGGATGTTTACGTATTTCGGCGGGTGTGATTTTGCCTGCGAGGACAAGCATTTGCGGCACGCTGTGATCGAGCGTCTGTTCGACTGGTGCACCAAGGCGAAATCGATAGAGCCTTGAATCACCACTATGCATCCACTTCGCGCGTCTTCCGTCCGATACAAGCAGAACAAGAGTAGTTCGCATCGACGCAGATTCGGGATGTTCTTTTTGTGCTTTCTTAATGGCCAACTGAGCCGCTTCGCTCATCGCGAACAAGTCCTCACACAAAGTGCTGGAGATCGCACCGATAGCGGCTGCAGAAGCCAGCTCGCCGCCTCCCATCCCACCCAGGCCATCGGCCAGAACCCAAACGAAGCAGCAATCTGCCGAGCCGCTCCAAACTGCGTCCTGGTTGACTTCCCGCCCGCCCCGTTCAGATACTTGAGCCGTTTTAAACATCCGCTACCTCTCTCCTGCGATCTCGAACTGGTTTGCCGTAGACGCCAGATAAAAGCGATCTCCCACTTTCAGCTCGACTGCCGCACCAGGCCTGAGTGCTTTCCCACTCGATAGAAAAGTGCCATTGCTCGACCCCAGGTCTTCGAGCGTTACCCTGCCTGTAGAGGCGTCCTGCCGCACTTGGCAATGACGCTTTGAGATCTCGGTTACGTTGTCTGGATACACCAGTTGAGCCGCACTCCGGTCCCGGCCCAGCACCAGCGTGATTCCCTCAAGCCCGATAGCCTGCCCGGCATAAAAACCGGTAATTCCCCGAAGCTTTGCCTTCGCTGGCAAGGTCGTCATTGCCTCTGACACTAAAGCCCCCCGCCTCCGCCGAAAGCCTCTTGTGAGCGAAAGCACCAGCAAACCCGCCAGCAAGCCGATCAGCCACCCCGGAAAGTTCGAACCCGCCGATGTCACCTGCACCGCGCCGCACTTGTCACTGACTACATCTGCTTCAATCTTCAAGCCCTTCAACTCATCGAGCAATTCCTGGCTTTCAATCGCAAAGTTGATCCCGTCTGCCAGCGGGACGCGCTCCTCCCGCCCATCCGCCGTTACCACCTTCACCAAAGCCTTCCGTGAATTGATCCCGATCACCTGGCCGCAATCGTCGAATAGCGGTCCCCCCGAGTTTCCAGGGTTCGCGGCCGCAGTCGTTTGCATAAACCGGGTAGCTTCGCTATTGCCTTGCTTCGCACTGGTAAAGAATTTGCTGATCACACCCTGCGTAATAGTGGAGATCTGAATCGAATCCTGCCCGCTCATCCTGCCCGCCGCCCCTGGATAGCCGATCGCCCAAACTGCCTGACCATCTCGCAAGAGCTGGCGTGTGGAGAACTTCACCTTCAGGCCCGCCACAGGATTCTGCATTTCAAGAACGGCAAGATCTTTCCCCTCGTTTTTCCACAGTACTTTGGCTTCGCTTGTCTGGCGCTTCTCGTTCATCACGATGATCTTGCTCTCGCCTCTCATGCAGCAGACATGCCAGTTTGTTGCCACCAATCGATCTCCGATCAGGAAGCCACTTCCAGACGACTTCTCGAGAATGATAAGTAATGTGCTACTTTTCATTTGCTCCATCGGAGGCTCGGCAGCGAGATTGAGTGCGAAGAAAAACCCAAGCCAAACAATTTTCATGGCTCCACCGGTTCACTTACCGCTGGCAATTTTGTAGTATCGAATCGCTCCTTGCCAGGGGCAAGAATGGGGGTGGTGACGACAGCTGGCTTCTTCTCCCTTAAGCTCGCCCAATAGGCGGCGGCAATCCCGCTAATCAGCAACACAGCTACCGCTGCCCACTGGCCCCATCTCCGTTGAGGTGCAATGACTACCGGCTCAAATACTTCGCGTACTCGCGCTGGCTCCAGCATCAATACCGTGATGTTGTCTTGCCCTGGGGCAGAGGCCGCAAGAGCCGCATTCATCAATTGCTCGCAGTAATCCTGCGCGTCGCCATTTCGCTGTGGAAAATTCGCTGGGCCGATTGTCTTGAATAACCCATCACTCGCCAGTAGCAGCCCGTCAGTATCGGCCAGCGGCATTGGACGCAAGTTGCGATCTACCAACTGCAAGTTCGTCATGCCCAGATAGCTTGTCAGTGATTCTCGTTGCGGGTCGGCGAGCGCCGTCTCAAGGCTCAACTCTCCGGCAAACACACGCGCGTCAAGGTCGAGTGCATAAACGTGGGGCCGGTTGACTTGAGTTAGCTCTTTCCCGCGTACATGGTAGAGCGCACTGTCTCCAACCGAGATCCAGTACATTGATGCCTCGTGCAACACAGCAGCCACCACGGTTGTGCCCAATTGGGCTGTCGCGGCAAGTTCAAGCACCTTCTGCTGAGCTGCAACTAGTGCCCTGCCCAGCGCTTGCGGAATCTCTTCTTCAACGTTCTTTGTGAAGTAAGTATCGATAAACGCTTTCACCGCTGCCCGGCTTGCCATGTCGCCGTGCTCCAGCCCGCCCATGCCATCGGCCAGCACCGCCAGAAAGCCGCCGTGAGCGCAGAACTCAGCTTTGTCAGGGTCTGAGAAACCAAAGGCATCCTGCTGCCCCTCCCGTTGCCCGATGTCCTGTGCGTTACCGAATGCGTATTTCATGAGTCCCAGCGAAATTGCTCCGTCACGAAGGGCACGATTATCAGCTTGCTTTTGCCTACTTCGATCACATCGCCAGCCTTCAGCTCTATCGCTGCGTGGACGACATCGCCATTGCAGTAAACCAACCCGCTCGATTCCCCTGGTGCCAACCAGAAACTTCCTCGCTTTGGCTCAAACGTAACCACTGCATGCTTGTCGCGCGAAACACTCTCATCGCCTGCCACGCCGATATCCATTGCTGGGGAGCGTCCGATAAAATTCTTGGCTGCGTGGAGCCGGAAGTCTTGCCCCCGGTCTGGCCCTTCGATGCAAACCAGCCATCCTACTACTGGCTCTACCTTCCCGCCACCGCGCATCAGCGGCACCGTCTTGCCTCCTACTGGTATTGCTACTGCCGGTGCAGGTGCTGAAGCAACTTCAGCCCGAAGCGGAGTGGTCTTGCCTCCCGGGATAACCGGCATCGCCATCTCCACCGGCTTTGGGCACCACGGGCAGGCATGATGCTTTGCCGGGTCGTAAAAATGTCCTTCTGTGCAGCGAATCATTTGCCCGCTCCTTTTTGATTTCGCTGGCGACTTTCTTCCAGCTCTTTGGCAAAGCTCTCTTTGAATTGAGGTGAAGCTTCGAAGGTCACCGAATAGTCATTTGCAGTTTTTAGTGTGCCTACCCAAACGGCAGTGCGCTCCTGGGTGAGCGTTGTATCAGGCAAAAGACCCACCCTTTCATTTGCCAAAAAATAGCCCCCGATACTAGCTGGAACTGCACTTCCGTTTGCGCTGATCAGCTTGTAGTAAACCTTCTGTTCGCCGCCGGCGACCGCATCTCGCGTCAGCCATATGTCAGATGCCGGCCCGCTTTGATAATCGGCCCTGCCTTCGCCTGAGAAATTTTTTGGTTGCTTCTTCAGGGGGTCCATTCGCGCTGTCTTTCTCCCGCCGGAATAACCAAAGTTTACGGGCTCGAGGAAAACGTCGATGTCTTGAGGCCCAGTCCATCTGACAGCAGTCACCATCGGGTTCCGCATCTCGAGCTTCTCGAGTTTTTTATCACTGGCGGCCAGCTCTTGTTTGGCTCGATTTAGGTCTCCCTGTTGCTGCTGAAGGCGTCGCTCAAGCTGCTCGACCTGCTGCAAGAGCTGCTTTCCGTCAACACTCTCGCCAAGCTTCTTCTTCAGGTCTTTCAACTCCTGCTCAATCGCCTGCTTGTTCTTCTCAAGATCTTCCGCGTTTGCTCCTGTCGGCCGCCAGTACGGAAACAAAACCAGCGTCATGAAACAGAAAACTCCCAACGCTCCACACAAGATGTCGAGCAACGACATGTTGAAGATATTGATTTCCCGGTTTCTTGCTTTCATGGTCTAGTTGCCCACGTACAACCGGTTGATCAAATTGCGCAGTGTGTAATCGCCAGCCAGATTTACGGCCCGTTCTTCCTGTTCTTGCACCAGTTGCAGGATGAAGACGAGCAAAGCGCTTTGAGCGAGCGCTACCATCGTGCAATCAAAGCCCACTGCCAACGTCTTGGCCATTTCCTTCAAGTCGAGCGCCTTGGCAGGGTCGCCTGCCGCAGCCAGGGAAGCTCCAAGACCAAATACGGTACCGATAAAGCCCAGCGTTGGCACCAGCCAGGCGACAAATCGCACCATGCCGTATTGAAGATCTACACGATGCGCAAGCAAATCGAGGCTGCTGGTGAGCACACCAGCGGCTTGTTCCACCGACCGGCTGGATTGAAATTGCAAGATCGCCAGATTGATCAAGGAAGCCACAAAGCCGCTGTCGCGGTCAAACTGGCCCATCACACGCCGCCGGATCGGGCCCAGATCTTTGGGTGTCAGCACCGTCTGCTCGTCCTCTGGCAGAAAGCCCGAATGCAGCAATGCCTCTTCGCGAGCCCCAGCCCTCCAACGGACAAACAACTCACCTAACCCAAGAAAGAATACGACGTGCATCACGTTCTGAATCGTCAACGGGTAAGGAAAGTGCAGCGAAGGGCGGTCAAAGAGCAGCACGCTTGTGCGTCCCTCCGGCAACAGGCTCCCGGCTCCGATAAACAGCATGGAGATACCAAGCGCGGCAAAAGCGGTTAGCCTGCGCTCTGGTCGAAACCAGAAGCCGTCTAGCTGAAGACGCATGGGCGTCGAAGCCGATGGCGGAACGGGATTCATCTGTGTTGGGTTCATGATTTTCCTATGAATTGCAAAACGGACAGGTGCTACCTACGGGCTTTACGGCGCCACAACTGCATCGAACGAGGCGCACGCTTCTGGCGAGTGGTGCTGCAACCGGTGCCGCGCCAGCCTTGGTGCGCAGAATCGACAATAGGTCTGCGACGGCGATTTCGACGGTACCAAAGCGCACGGTATCGGCTTCGCCCACTTGTTCAGACTGAATCCCGCGCGCCACCCCGTCTCGCACCACAAAGGTTCCATTGCTGCTTCCGCGGTCGGTTATGCTCAGCCGGCCACCGCCGGCATCGCCTATTACGGCATGCAAACGGCTCACCGAGGTGTCGGCAATGGGAATATCGGCCGCTGCGTCGCGACCTACGGAATAGCTGCGCAAAGTGTGAGTTCTGTCCTTCTCCCACAAGTGACAGAGCTGCCCAAAACATCACGCAATATTTTTTAGTCCCAACCTTGCCGTCTCGATCATTCGATCATCCCGCATACCTTTACGATGCCGGCCAGATCTATTTTTCCGCATCCCCGGGTGGCTGAATCATAATCGCCGATAGCGCAAACAACCGAGTGGTTATTCTGGCTGCCAGCCAAAAAATCTCCGTGCCTTGATCGTCTCGGCGATTTCTTTCGGCACCATGTCTTCCCAGCTCTTGTCCTGTTCTTTGATGCGGCGCAAGACATCGCGCGAGAAGATGTGGAGAACATCCTTGTCGAAATTCTCGAGCGCCCGAATTCTTCCGCGATCCATAAGATGCATGTACAGGTTCTTCAACTCAACTGGCATCTCGATGTTGTCTGCCGTGACTAAGGTCTTCGAAGCCCCTTCCAGCAGAGGGTAGACATAGATCCGCAAATCGCGAGTAAAGAGGCGCCCAAAGGCCTCAAGAATCCCACCCTCCAGGCCCGAATAAAACTGCTCACTGAAAAGATCTTTCAGGCTGGCTGCACCCATCGTGATGGCGATTGGGTCGTTCGTGTACCGGCCCAAATAGGCCGCAAGCCGATAGTATTCAAAGTAATCGGAAATCAGAACCGTTTTGCCGGCTGTTGCCAGCAAGTCGGCGCGGGCCAGGAAGTCTCGCAGGTCGATATCACCGCCTGAGAGGAGATTCCTCATCGTGATTTCCATCAGTTCTACAACCTGGTCGCCTTTGACCTCGGCCTCTTTAGAGAACTGTTCGCGGGCGCAGTCGATCATGTCGATGTTTACCTTCGTCACCGGACGGAAGCTGCCACGCTCGACCAAAAGCGGTTTCTTGCGCAGAACTTCTGAGGGCTGAAGTACTTCACCCGTGGGCCCAAACATTGCCGCCCCGCTCAGACCAAGCTGCACCAATTTCAAACTCATCACGCGATTATCGACGCGGCGAAACTCGATACCGGAAAAATCGATCATGTCGATTTCAAGTCGCTCGGTGCTCAAGTTGTCGAGCAGGGATTCGAGCATCTGGTTAGGTGCATGATGCAGAAAGAAGGCGGCGTAAAGGAGGTTCACGCCGACGATTCCCAATGCTTCCTGCTGCAGTGAGTTCTCCTTGTCGCGCATGCCTACATGCAGGATGATCTGGTTGTCGCTGTCCCCAGGGAAGGCCTGGTATCTTACGCCCATCCACCCGTGGCACTCGTTGGTCCCTCGGAAGTTCAGAGCGGAAACCGTGTTGGCGAAGGTAAAGAAGGCCGTAGAATCTCCACGCGCTGCCCCAAGTCGCTCTACGTTTAAGTGGTGCTCGTAATCGAGCATCTTCTCGAGTCGTTCTCTCGAAACGTAACGCTTGCTCTTGCCGTAGATGGCATCGCTTACGGTCATGTCGTAGGCCGAGATCGATTTTGAAATCGTACCCGCCGCCGCCCCAACCTTGAAGAACCAGCGAGCAACTTCCTGGCCCGCGCCGATCTCAGCGAAAGTACCGTAGCGCACTGGATCCAAGTTGATCGATAGCGCCTTTTGGTGTGTGCTCAGCCGAGGCCGTTCCGGATGCAATGAAGTTCCACTTGTGCCCATAGTTAAATGATGGCTTGTTTTAGACTTTGTTGTCCAGCTATCGGCACTTAGTTCAGTCTCTTGTGTCTTCATGCGCAGGATTCTCCCCGAGATTTCTTATCGGTCTGTCACCGCCTTGTAAGAGAAACATGAAATGCTGGATGATGCACCATGCAATTGCTGCTTCTGTTGGCCCTTTTCGCCCAAACGGCTGAGCGTCTCGAGAATTGGCGCGAGCCACAGATGCTTGCCATCCTGCCTAACCTTCACCATGTGCAGGGCATCGATATCGAAGGCAATACTCTGTGGGTCAGCTCTGTGGATGCCAAGGCAGGTAAAGGCTTCCTATCGAAAATCGAAACTCCCTCGGGACGCCTGCTTGCCCAGGTAGAGGTGCAGCAAGGCAAGCGCATCCACCCCGGCGGCATCACCCTCGATGGCGATTCGATCTGGATCCCTGTCGCAGAATATGATCGCGATGGGCCAACCTCAATCGAGCGCCGCAACAAGACCACCCTCGCCCTCGAATCTTCGTTCGAGGTGAATGACCACATTGGCTGCATTGCCGCCGGCAAAACTTTCCTGATTGGAGGTTCCTGGTCGAGCCGCACCCTTTACCAATGGACAAAAAGCGGCCAGCAGCTACTCAAGGCTCCGAACCCAATCGCGACATCCTGGCAGGATCTCAAGATGGATGGTGACCTGTTGATCGGCTCAGGTCAGATTACTCGCCAACAGGGAGCTGTCGAATGGGTTTCGATACCTGGCTTCCAGCTCGTCCGCCGCATCCTGACCGGAGCCACCGATCGCAACTTCAGCTATGCCCACGAGGGCATGACCTACCGAAAAGGCAAGCTCTACTTTTTGCCAGAAGATTCACCCAGCCGCCTATTCGTCTTCGAAGCCCGCTAATCTGGAATTCACTCTATATGTCCGCCCAACAAATCGCCGAAGAGCTCGGCCTCATTTTTGAAAAGCAAAGTCCTGGTTATCTGAATCTCTGCATCCGCTCAGGTAGTCTCCTCTACAGTTCGGGCCACGTTTCGACTCTCAAGGGCAAACTTGGCGCTGGTGTTTCTACCGAAGAAGGCTACACCGCCGCCCGTGACTGCGCAGCCAAGATCCTCAACTCGGTTTGGAACACACATGGAAGCCTCAATGGCCTTCGTGTCATCAAGGTTCTTGGTTGCGTAAACTCTGCTTCCGATTACAACGACCATCACCTCGTGATCAATGGGGCCTCAGACCTTTTCCATCAAGTCTTTGGTAAAACTGGAGACGGCTTTCACGCGAGGTCTGCCCTTGGCTTTGCCAGCCTCCCTACAGGCGTTGCTGTTGAGGTGGAAGCGATCTTTGAAGTCATTTCGTGATCGAGATCAGGAAACTGTCACCCCGTCTTCAGCGAGATAGACTTTTCGCTCCCGGAACATCGCCAGGTTCGCCAGATGCGGGCCGCTCACTGCTTGAGCGGCAATTTCTACAGGACAGTTGGGCTGTTTTCGCGAACGCATACAATCAGTGAAATTCTGTACGTGCGCCTCCATCGGTACTGGTGATTCTTCCTCCACCACCGGAGCCGCGCCTTTCTTCCAAGGCTCGGCAAAAAGCCGGAATCCGTTGTCATCGAGGATCATTGTGCCCTTATCGCCATGGAAAGCGATCGACCAGCCATTCTGGTAGGCGTTGCCGTAGTCAAGCGTCCAGTTCACCAGGAAACCGTCATAACCGAAGGTGGCGCTGAATACATCCGGGTGTTCTGCCCCAGTCATTTTGGCGACAAAGCCTTGGCTAACAGCGTTCTTAGGCCCCGTTACACCCATGAACCACTGCACGACGTCCATGAGATGAGTGCCCTGATCAGTCATGTTGCCGCCCGCATAATCGAAGAAGTAGCGCCAACTGCGGAAGCGCATTGGCTCAAGCGGTCTGGCGTAGGCTGAACCCACAAATCGCTTCCAGTCGATTTCGCCCTCCAGCGGGGTGTTGTTCAACGGCTTGGCGACATTCCAAAACCATTGCGGCCTGACCAGAGAGATCCTGCCCAGCGCCCCTTCATCCAGCAATTTCTTGGCCTTGAAAATCGCGGGGGCACTTCTCCTCTGCATTCCTACTTGTACGATCCGGTCGCTGCCACGTACTGCGGCAATGATGCGCTTTGATTCCTCAAGTGATTTGGATACAGGTTTCTCGAGATAGGCATCTTTACCTGCCTTGAGTGAGGCCAGCAGCATTGCGCAATGATGATGGTCGGGAGAAGCAATCACTACAGCGTCAATTCCCTTCATCGCCAACAGCTCTTCGTAATCGCCAAAAACCTTAGCCTGCGGAGTATCCTTTAAAGCCTTCTCGATATTAGGCTTGTAGACGTCGCAGACAGCGATGCACTGGTTTCCCTGTGCACTGAATTTCTGGTTCAGGTAGCGCCCGCGTCCACCTACGGCGATCATGCCATAGGTGATACGGTCATTCGCCCCAAAGGCACTCTGAGGAACAAATAGAGGTGCTGCTGCGGCAGCAAAAGTGGTTGAGATGGCGTCGCGTCTGTTCATAACGCCTTAATTCCATCACAAATTCCTATTCGGAGTAAAGCCCTTCGCGAACGGACCTTTCACTCCAGGCCCAGGCATCTCTGACAATCGTTTCAATATCGGATCGTTCGGGCTTCCAGCCCAGTACTTGCCTGGCCAAATCAGATTTTGCCACCAGATGCGGCGGGTCTCCGGCGCGCCTTTCAAAGAGTTCATGCGGTACGGGTTTGCCACTCACTTTTTCTACCGCTTTCAATACTTCAATTACGCTGACACCTTCACCGCAACCCAGGTTCACTGCCGTGCTCTCGCCGCCGCCGGCGAGATACTCAACCCCAAGAGCATGAGCTCGTGCCAGATCGCTGACGTGGATGTAGTCTCTTACCGCAGTACCGTCCGCCGTCGGATAGTCGGTTCCGAACACCTTTACTGGCGGCCGTGTTCCAAGCGCGCCATAAATCACCAGCGGTATCAGATGCGTTTCCGGGCTGTGCATCTCACCAATTTGCCCTTCAGGGTCAGCACCAGCCGCATTGAAGTACCGCAGGGCCAGACAACGAAAGCTTCTGGCCTTCGTATACCAGTCAAGCAACCTTTCGACAAAGTACTTCGCCTCGCCGTAGGGATTGATTGGTGCCTTGGCTGCATCCTCAGGGATAGGACTCGTCTCAGGGATTCCGTAAACTGCCGCCGTCGAGCTGAAAACCAGTTGTTTTACTCCAACTGCATCCATGGCTTCAAGCAGATTTAAGGTGATCGAAAAGTTATTTCGGAAGTATTTGCCTGGATCTTTCATACTCTCGCCCACGTTGATGGAACCAGCCAGTTGCACTACAGCTTCTATCTCGTGAACTCGCAAGGCTGCTTCGATCGCGGCTCGATCCATCAAATCGCCTTCAACCAAGTCGCCCCATTGCACCGCCCACCGGTGTCCAGCCGACATATTGTCGAAGACGACTGGCACATGGCCTGCCATTCGAATCGCTTTAGCCACATGGCTTCCAATAAAGCCCGCACCACCACAAATTAGAATCTTCATCGCTTCAAGATTATCTCTGAGATCGTTCTCGGTCGCTCTACTGATTAATGCTTCAGCCCCTGCTGCCAAGCCCCCATAACCGTATCGACCGCAGGCTTTTCTCTTGGGTTGATCGTCTAGGTTCAGAATCTAAAGCTAGATTGGCGACGTTTATTGCTTAATCCTCTGGCTTAGGAAGCTGTTGATTATTACCCTAATTCAGACTCTCAATTGGCTCCATGTGATTTGGAGAAGAGAGAATCACAGGCCCATCTTCTGCGATCACCTGGGACCCGAAGAGAGAATCAGCAAGCAATCCCTGTGCTGGCATCATCTGCCAGAGACAATACCCAAGACCGACGGTCACAACCAAAGAAGAAAGCCAGAGCCAAGCTGGATTTATCTCAGATCGGACTGGCTCCGGCTCAGGCTCAAGGCCGACATCAAAATCTACGTGGCGTTTGCGGTTGAGTAGAGTCTCTGCCATCCCGCTCAGCCGCTTCATCTGCGCCTCGGCCAACCGTCTTGCCGTTGCCTCATGATGCAAATCCGGGTGCAGCATCTTGCTTAGTGCCCGGATTGACTGGCGGATTTCCTTTTCGCTGGCATCCTTCGGGATGCCCAATTCTTCGTAAATTGTCATCGTCAATTGGGCTCTACCGCCGCCACACCAGCATTCCGCTGGCTGTCCCTGCTCCAAACGTCACCAGGCGATCCACCATCGACATTGTCATCCTACGGTTTTTGTTATCAGGCACATACAGCACATCATTCGGTAAGAGCGGCACATCGGGGGATTTTCTAGCCAGGATCTTCGCCAGCGGAATCGAGATCTCGTTTCGACCATTGCTAGCTCCCTCGCGGCGATATATGAAGGCCTCATCCATCGCGAACGGAAGCAAACCTTCACTCAGGGCAAGCAGCTTAAGCACTGTCGAATCATAACTATCCCGCATCGGAAATGACCCTGGTTTTTTCACGTTGCCCATAACAAAAATTCTGCTCGCCTCCGGCACGCGAATTTCTTCTCCCCCGCTCAACGGATAGTTCAGCTCTGCATCTGCTTGATCTATCAACTGCTTTACGGCAATCCGCAAAACTATCCTGGATACCTTTGATTCCCCAGGAAGGCTTTGTATTCGGCTCAACAAAATCTCTGCACCTGCATCAGTTGTCAGTCCTCCCGCTCTACTGAGCGCATCGAGCAGTGTTATGTTTCCAAATGCCTGAAAAGTCAGCGGCTGCCTGACTGCCCCAATCACACTGATCGGCCGGCTGACATACTCAGCCACCGTCACTGTCACAACCGGGTCTACCAGAATCTTTCCTTTTTCGAGCGCCGAAGCAATCAGCCCTTCGAGCTCTCCTGGAAACTTGCCCTCTGCCTGAAACCCTGTTTTCAGCATAGGAATCTGAATCCATCCCTCCTGACTTACCCGCACCGTCCTCGACAATTCAGGTGCACCATAAATATTCACGTTTAACAGGTCGTTAATGCCAATCCTCTGAGAGGGCAGATTTGCTCCAACCACGATCTGTGCACTCTGTTGCTGTTGAGGCAAGGGCTGCCCCAGAGCCAACCACCCAAACGAGAGAACAATTAAGAATCGCATTTTGATACTCCCGATACTTCTAACGAATCACGATCATGCTGGCCGGGCGAGACGAGCCGACCCAATCTGCTTCTACCTCTACAGCGATACTTCGCTGCAACAGGCTGAGGCTCATCACCACCATCGGTTTCTCTCGCACACCCATCAACACCCCCCTGACACCTTCGAGCGGCCCGGCAATCAGCCGGCAAGGCCTTCCCATTGCCGGATACGGTGCCGGCCCCACAGGCAATCTTGTCTCCGATACCCGTATCAACGCTTCGAGTTCTTCTTTATCGACAGCCGAAGGCTGCGCGGCAAAACCGACGATTGAATGCACCCCAGCTATCGCCCCAATCTGCAGGCGCTGCGATGGATGAAATCGAACAAATAGATAGCCTGGCAAAAAGCGCAGACTCAAAGGCTTAAAGCCGTAGGCGAGCAGTCGCTCCCGCACCTGCCGGTCGGCCCGGGTCTTCGTTCTGATTACAAAGTGAGGATGTTTCGGCGCGGCAGCCGTAACCAACTCGCGGACAAACAAGTCCGCCAGCTCTCCAATTCGCGGAGCATGGGTTCCCATCTACCATGCTCTATCGACCAACCAGAGAGTATCTACGTATGCCGCGCCCATTTTCAGGGGCTAGCGCCCCAAGCTAAATTAGCCTATGCCAGTGGCTTCAAGCCAACCTTCAGCTTGTTGAAATCATCGCGATCGAGTACTTTTGAGCTCACGATCCGTGCATGAGCTACAGTCACCAACTGCGTGTATTCCGCCCGGGATTCGGGGTAAAGCTCGATGTCCTGAGCACCTTTTAAATCGAGCTTCCCGGCAAACTCCGCTGTTGTGTAGCCGAGAATCAACAAACTTCCATCGGCGAGCTTGTGCATTTCATAACTCTGACGCGGCTGCCTGTTAAACAACCCCCCGTCGGAGCTGGCGGGTGTATAGCTAAAGCCATAGACGCCGTTTGAGATTTTCGCCCACCCTCTTCCTTCATCCTCCTTGGATACAGGAACCACTCGGTTCGTCGCGCGCAATTGTTCAATACTGTTCTGAGCCATTTCGTTCTTCTCTCTAAATTTCAACACAAAACTGTGCGAACCTGAAAGTTTCATCATGTCTCAAGAAGCCAAACCGGTTCCGGTTATGGCCACGGAAGCTTGGGAAGACAGCCTTTCCGGCCATCTCCACTCCAAATTTGTTCAGGCGATCTTGAAAACGGAGTCCTTCCGCGGTCAACCATTCGCCGAAACTACGCCGGACGAATTCCACGCTGTTGTCGCATTTCTTCGCGACGATCATGCCTTCGACTATCTGTGCGACCTCACCGCCGTCGATCACCCTAAAGACGAAGCGCGCTTTGAACTGGTCGCAATCCTTTACTCTTTCGCGCACAATCGCCGCGTGCGCATCAAAACTCGCTTTCCTGAATCCTTTCACCCTCAAACTATCAGCGACGTCTACCTGGCCGCTAACTGGCTTGAACGTGAGATCTTCGATATGTTCGGTATCCAGTTCACTGGCCACCCTAATCTCAAGCGGATCCTGATGCCTGACGACTGGCAGGGCTTCCCTCTGCGTAAAGAACGCAATATCCTCGACATGGATCAAACCTGGGTCCAAAACCATCTTGGAATAGAGAGCGGCCAGTGATCGAACCCATCAACCATCTCGAAACTTCGGAAATGGTCCTCAACATGGGGCCTCAACACCCGTCTACGCACGGTGTCCTCCGTCTTGTCCTCAAGCTTGATGGCGAGCGCGTCAAAGCGGTGGAATGCGTCATCGGCTATCTGCACCGGGGGGTCGAAAAAATCGGCGAGAACAGAACATATATCCAGTTCGCCCCATATGTCGACCGTATGGATTACATCTCGGCCGTCTCAAACGGTCTCGGTTACTGCCTGGCTGTTGAAGGGCTTATCGGTGTCGAGGCCCCACCGCGGGCTCAAATCGTGCGCGTGCTCTTCGCCGAGCTCAACCGCATCGCCTCCCATCTGCTCTGGCTTGGTACGAGCGCACTCGATCTCGGCGCCATGACCGCCCTCTTCTATTGTCTCCGCGAGCGCGAAGAGGTCCTTAAGATTTTCGAGAACTATTGCGGCGCGCGTCTGACTACCCACGCCTTCCGAATCGGTGGCCTTCAGTATGAGCTCCATGACACCTTTGAGGCCGAAACTCGCGCTTTCTCTGAGATGTTCAAGAAGCGTCTGGATGAATACGACCAACTCCTCACCAACAATCCGATTTGGATCGAGCGCCTGAAAGGCGTCGGCGTCCTGACCGCGGATGAGTGTAAATCC
>CAZZGS010000002.1:0-1453 GCA_964653845.1 uncultured Bryobacter sp. | reverse complement strand
CGTGTCGCTATCGAGACGACCCAGACAGCGCTCAACGCGTATGGCGGCACGATCGGCGAGGACCTCGGCGTTGGCATGTTTGCCGCGATGTGGCTCGTTTGCGCGGGAGTGTTGATCGTCCGGGATCGCGGGCTGCCGGCCTGGCTTGGGATCTTCGCAAAGCCCAACCCTATTCCGGCTACGACCAATTCGATTTCGACATTCCCACCCGTCAGGGTGCCGATTCCTACGACCGCTACCTGGTCCGCATCGATGAGATGCGTCAAAGCCTTCGTATTATCGATCAGGCGATCGAGAAGATCCCAACGGGTGCGATCATGGCCAAGGTCCCCAAGGTTCTCAAGCCAGCCCCAGGTGAAGTCTACGTCTCCATCGAAGCCCCAAAAGGCGAACTCGGCTACTACATCGTTTCTGACGGCTCACTCCACCCTTACCGGCTGCGAGTGCGCCCCCCAAGTTTTATCAACCTTGCATCCCTTGAAAAAATGGCCGTTGGCGCACTTGTTGCCGACGTCGTCGCCATCATCGGTACGATCGACATCGTACTCGGTGAGGTCGACAGATAATAGAGATACGCACTCAAAATGCTAGAAACTATCAAAAGGATCTTCCTCCTCGACCTGCTGCAGGGCCTCTGGGTCACGTTCAAGATGCAGCGCACGAGCAACATTACGACCGAACAGTACCCCAAAGAGCTTCCGAAGGTCAGCGAACGTTATCGCGGTGCACCCCGCCTCAATATCAATCCAGACAATGGCGAAACGCTCTGCATCGGCTGCGACCTTTGTGCCAAGGCTTGCCCGGAAAATCTGATCGTCGTCGGCACTCATCGCAACAAAGAAACCCGTCGCCTCGATCTGACCTATTTCACCTACGATCTTTCCCGCTGCATGTTCTGCGGCCTCTGCGAAGATGCCTGCCCCGTCGACGCTCTTGAACTCACGCAAGACTTTGAAATGGCGTCCTACACGCGCGAAGGTCTCATCTGGGACCGCCAAATGCTCGAAGAAGGCCCTCGGCCGACCAAATACACTCGCTAATGGACGCTGCCCTTTTTTATATTTTCGCCGTCATCACGCTTGCCGGTGCTTTCGCCACCGTCACACTGCGTAATCCAATTCATTGCGCCATCAGCCTGATTGGCTCGCTCCTCGGCATCGCCGGGCTCTTCCTGCTGCAAGCTGCAGAGTTCCTTTTTGCCGTCCAGATTCTGCTTTATGTCGGCGGTGTTATGGTGCTCTTTCTCTTCGTGATTATGCTGATCCACCTCGAAGAAGCAGCCAAACTCCGCCAGTACAGCCGGCAATGGCCCGTCGCCGTCGCTGCCCTGCTGGCTGTCTTTATTGAAATTGCGACATTCCTGAATGCCGGCTTCCCCGGTCTTCCCCCAAGCCCGGCCCCACTCCTCATCGCACCTGGCAACACGGAGAGGATTGCCGACTCACTCTTCTAT
>CAZZGS010000001.1:19927-39925 GCA_964653845.1 uncultured Bryobacter sp. | reverse complement strand
GTGACAAAAAACTCAGGAACGAAACCAAATTCGCCCGAGACCGCTTATCCTTCGCTGCCTAAACCAGCGTCCAATATCCACCCTCAACCCACCGCCCGGGACAGTCCAAAACAACGCCGGGCCAGTTCTTTGACATCCTGCTAGATCGATTTAAGCTACCGGAGCCCAAAGTGTATCGGGCGGCGGGCCACCGCATGCATCCCGCCGCCCGACACACCGTAAACAACCGGCAAACTCAAGAGATTTCGGAATCCATTCGCAACATGCTAAACTCTAGGAGTTATGCAAGCTGGAATCCACCCCAACTATCACGAAATTAAAGTCACCTGTGCTTGTGGGGCAACTTGGTCGACTCGCTCCACGGTGAAAGGCGAAACTCTTCGTCTTGAAATCTGCTCGAGCTGCCACCCCTTTTTCACCGGTCGCCAGAAGCTGATCGACACCGAAGGCCGCGTCTCTCTCTTCCAGAGAAAAGCTGCCAAGTCCAAAGCGATTCAGGAACAAAATGCCGCCCGCAAGGCTGGCAAGACCGAAACCGCTCAGTAAGCAAATTCTTCAAACTCAAGAAAAGCCCGCCAATCGGCGGGCTTTTTCTATTTCGGGCGGATATGGATATGATGTGGAGCGTATGAGACGACTTTTCCCTTCCCTCCTCCTGATCTGCCTTTCCGGCGCCGGCCAAGATCAAAGAACTTCAAATTTGCCACCACTTCCAAAGATTGAAGTGCGCCGGGCTAGTGCACGCCCGATCATCGACGGGAAGCTGAATGAAGCAGACTGGAAGCGTGCCGATGCTGTGACATTCCAATTCCCCTGGAATGAACAAACAGGGGCAAAGCAAAAGACGACTGCCCGGATGCTGTGGGACGACGAGTTCCTCTACATTTCTTATGAGTGCGAGGACACGGACATAACAGCCCACTACACCAAGCGCGATGATCCCACCTACAAGGACGATGCAGTGGAAGCCTTCATCAACCCTCGCCCTGCGCAAGGGGATGTGTATTTTGGATTCGAGATGAATGTTCGAGCTGTCATGTATGACTACATCTACCTTCAGGCAAAATACCTGGTGAAGCGGTTGAACCTCGAAGGCTTCCAACTCGCTACACACAGCAATGGGACGATGAACGCCAGTGGAGACAAGGATCAGGGCTGGAGCCTTGAGGTAGCAATTCCCTTCATTGAGTTTGAGCCCTTAAGCAACGCCACACCCAAAGCGGGCGACAACTGGACGATTAATCTGAACCGATGGGACGGAGTTGAGCCGAATCGCCGCCTGAGCCTGTGGAGCGATTCCGCTATGGTGAAGCCGAACCCGCACAACATCCGCAGGTTCGGCACGATGGTGTTCGTACAGTAGGCTTGCTATTCAACCCAAACGGTTACGTTGCTTGTCGTAGCAACTGCACCAATCTGGACACTGATCGAGTTTTGACCGGGAACTGTATTGAATGGCATTTTGACGTTGATCTGCACCACACCTTCGACCAAGCCCGGCGCATTTCCTGCATAGAGTACGACGGCAGGGGAACCATTGATGGTGACCAGTGTCTGCTGATTCAGGCTCGATATCCCGGCAGCGACCCGGCCGGCCTGCCCGGCAGGGGTCATCGCCCCGGCACCAGTGGCGTAGAGAACGATCACCGATTCGCGGGCAGCCCGATTGTTCTGCGTGTTCACCGATCCGTTTTGGTTGAGAAGAGCTCCAGGCCCCTGCCCGCTGCCATCAACGGTAAAGAGTGCCGGTTTAGACCCAAGCACTGGCATGAGGAAGGGAGTGGACTGGAATCCCAGATACTCCACCACAACCCGGGTTGAAGCTCGGCCTTCCAGGCTATATGGCGCGATTGCACTGACTTGACCCGTAAGAGTGTAGATGAGAGGAGCTGCAACGCCATCAAAGAGGACGCGAGTGCCACCGAGTTGCGTGGGTACTTCGTTATTCACCAGGCTGAAGCTGGTGAGCGTTTGCGGGCCGAGCGGGCTCCCGAAGACTACGATAAGTTCCCCGGGCACAACCCCGTTTGAGCCATAGCTGGCGGCACTCGTAATGGCGTTCAACACGGGCGAACCCGCAGCACCAATCGAGATGCCAAAGTAAGAGCTCGCAGTAGAGCCTGCGGAATCGCTTACCCTCACGACGAAGAAGCCCGTGCCTTGAATGGTAGGCGTACCGGAAATTTGGCCGCTCAAAGGATTGAGATTTAAGCCATTGGGCACCGTACCAGAGCTAACCGCCCAGGTGTAGGGCGGCCGTCCCCCTATTGCAGCAAGGGTCTGAGCATAGGCAGAACCTGTTGCGCCACCTGGCAGGGAGAGCGTCACGATAGAGAGGCCTGGGGCAGGAACAACCGGAACCGTCACCGAAGCATTCGAGCTGGAGCCGCTTGCATCACGAATCAGAATTCCAAAGGTGAAGTCGCCTGCTGTTGCGGGAGTGCCAGAGATTCCGCCATCGGGTGAGAGGCTCAGGCCAACGGGTAAGTCACCGAGTGCATTTGCATTGACGGCATAGGTGAAAGGCGGCCGGCCAGCGATGGGCGGAGGAACCTGTGCACTATAAGCTACTCCAACTCGTGCCTGGGCCAAACGCGTCGAACCGGCCACGGTAATTGCTATCGAAGTGTCAGCGGAAGTTCCATTCGCATCCGAAACGCGGGCGGTGAACCGGTAAATGCCAGGAGCCAATAACAATCCGTTAAGGACGCCATTCGCATCCAGACGAAGTCCGTTCGGAATCGGACCCAGCGGAATCGACCAGGTGTACGGTTGCCGTCCACCAGTAGCGGACAGGCTGAAGTTGTACGGGAAGTAAAGCAGACCTGGGGGAGGTGCCAGAGCACTGATCGCAAGAGATGTGGCACCACTGGAGATTTCGATCGTAAAGGTTGCATCCGTACTCTGGTTGGCACTATCATTCACACGAACTGTAAAAGTGTAAGTTCCTGGCGTGTTCGCGTTGCCAGAGAGGATACCGGATGGGCTAAAGGTCAAGCTTGGGGGCAGATTGCCCGATACCTGTGAAAACGTATAGGGAGGAGTTCCACCACTGGCCGAAATACTCTGGCTGTAGGTTTGCCCTGCAGTGCCCGCAGGCAGCGTTGTGGTTGTGATCACTGGTGCCGCGCCGGCAATTACCACTGTGTAAGTAGCTTGCGTGACCAGATTTTGATTGTCTGTGGCTCGCACAGAGAAGGTAAAGCTTCCTGTAGCCTGAGGAGTGCCTGAGAGCACACCACCGAGAGATAATGTCAACCCTGTGGGGAGGAAGCCTGAATTGATGGTCGAGATCACTTCAATGCGGATCGGAAGAACTCCGCCGGCTGTCTGTATCGTTTGAAGATAGGCCTGATTGACTCGACCACCAGGGAGGGTAGTTGTGGTGATCTGCAGGCTGCTGGCCAGGACATTGAGCGAGAAGCTCTGGAAAGCAACCGCATTCGACGAATCCTGCACGCGCACGGTGAACGTGTAGATTCCGGCAACGGTAGCTGTACCGGCAAGAACGCCTGCGGGCGAGAGAACAATCCCCGTAGGCAGGTTTCCACTCGAGACACTGAAGGTATAAGGGGTGGTTCCGCCACTGACGACCAACGCTGTATTGTAATTCTGCCCGATGGCGGCACTGGGAATATTGTTGGAGGAGAAGAGCAAAGTCGATTGCCCCACCGCGAGGTTCAGACTAACCTGTGCAGTAGCAGAGGTGGCATCAGTAACTCGGAATGTGAGCGAAGCAAAGGAGGTTGCCGTGGGAGTTCCAAACAGCAAGCCACCAGAAGTCAGGCTGAGTCCGTTGGGCAAGGTGCCGCTTAGGACCGAGAACACATAAGGTGCAGCGCCACCGCTGACCTGAAGTTGCAAGGAATATTGTTGGCCGATAAAGGCCTGCGGCAGGGTTGAGGTGATGAAGCTGAGGAAAGTCGAACCCACGATGAAGTTGAAGGTCTTCTGAGAGGTAAAACCCGACGTATCCGTAACGCGGATGACCACCTCAAAACCTCCACCAGTCGAAGGCAAACCCGACAAGATGCCTTGACTGTTTAGCGTAACGCCAACAGGCAAAGTACCGGAAACGACGGTCCAGGTGTAGGGCGCCTGTCCACCAGTTGCCGCCAATTGAGTGGTGAAGAACTGGCCAAGCTGACCGTTCGGGATGGCATTGGTAGTGATCGACAGTCCAGAACTGTTGACATTAATCGAGAGGCTCTCCTGGGTTGCAGAACCAAAGCCATCCACCACTCGAATGATGAACGTATAGTTTCCACCGAGGGTTGGCGTGCCCGAGATCGCACCGCTACTGAGAAGACTCAGACCTGGAGGAAGTTGTCCCCCAATGATCGTGATTACATAGGGAAGAACTCCGCCCGATACATTGACCAAAGCATTGTAGAGCTGATTGATTTGAGCGCCCGGCAACGACGTCGTTGTGATGGTCAGATTGCCCGAGCCATTGACCTGAATGCTGAGATTCGCGGTGGCTGTGCCGCTCTGGGCGTCGGTGACCCGGACGGTAAAGCTGAAGTTTCCATTCACATTGGGCGTGCCTGAAATGGTGCCAGAGGAGGACAGATTAAGGCCACTTGGCAAAGATCCACCATTGAGAGTAAACGAGAATGGAGCGACTCCATTGATCACCGAGACAGGAGCTGAGTAAAGGGCCCCAACGGTTGCAGCCGGAAGACTCACGGTAGTGATCGCGATCGAAGAACTGCTTACGACAAGGCTGAGATTGAAGATCGAAGTCGCATTCGTATTGTCTCGAACTTGAACTGCAAAGTTAAAGGTACCGCTTACGGTTGGGGTCCCCGAGAGTTGCCCCGACTGATTGAAGTTGATGCCCGCTGGAAGCCCGCCGCTGACAACACTGAAAGTGTAGGGAGCGGTACCGCCGGTGGCTGTAAGTGTAGTTGAATAGGCCTGGTTTAAAGGTGCAGAGGGCAGAACGGGATTGCTCAAGCCGATGCCGGAAGAATTGACACTCAAAGTGAAATTCGATTCGGTACTGAGGCTTGCACTATCGAGCGCGCGAACGGTGAAAGCATAATTACCACCAACTGTCGGAGTACCGCTGATGACACCGTTGAAGTTTAGGTTGAGCCCTGGAGGAAGTTGGCCAGACAACAGGAAGAACACATAAGGAGTGGATCCGCCTTCAGCGGTTATGTTGCCCGAATAGGGCGTGCCAAGTTGAGCGGAGGCGAGGAAAGGGGTGGTGATACGAAAGCCAAATGCATTGACCACCAGGGTAATGGTGGATTGTGCCGTATTCTGAAGCGAATCCTGCACCCGGAACGTAACCTGGTAATTGCCCGCAATTGTAGGGACACCCGATATGGATCCAGTGGCTCCAAGAGTGAGGCCCTGCGGGAGTGCCCCACCGATGATGGAAAACAAATAGGGTGAAGTGCCACCCGAGGCACTGAGCGAAGCGTTGTAGGTTTGATTGACTTGGGCGTTCGGCAAAGCAGTGGAGACGAAGACCAGGTTGCTCGTCGAAACCGTGAGCTGATATTGGGCCTGAGTGACGGCACCTGCGCCATCGGTGACACGCACAGTGAATTGGAAATTGCCACCTGTGGAACTAATGCCGGAAAGGCTACCGCTCGAGCTGAGCCCAAAGCCAGTGGGAAGCTGGCCGGCAACGAGGCTAAAGTTGTAAGGCTGCTGCCCGCCATTGGCAGAGATCGTTGTTGAGTAGCTCTGATTGACAATTGCGTTGGGCAAGGTGCTGGTAGTCAGAACCAGAGTGGTCGAATTGATGACCAGTGAAAAATTCGCAGTAACTGTGGCGTTGGTATTGTCACGAGCCTGAAGGGTGAGAGGGAAGTTTCCCGAGATCGTGGGAGTGCCACTGAAGACGCCATTGCTGAAAGAGATTCCAGTGGGAAGATCGCCACTCAAAATCGTGATGACGTACGGGATTGTCCCACCGGCAGCGGTGACTGTCGCAGAGTAGGCAGAACCGACCTGCCCCGTCGGCAACGGAGTTTGATTGAAGGCAAACTGAGCTGCGCCGATCGTGATCGACAGAGCCCGCGAAAATTGTGAATTGATGGCATCGCTGACACTTATCGTGAAATTAGAAGTTCCGATCGCAGTTGGCGTTCCAGAAATGACACCGCTAGAGGAGAGACTCAGTCCAGGCGAAAGAGGCCCGATAATGACCGAGATCGAATAGGGTTGCACACCACCGGTGATCGAGAGCGGCTGACTATAGAAAGCCCCCAAACTCCCGTTGGGCAGAAGTGTTGTGCCAATGTTCAAAACACTAGAATTGATCCGTATAGTGTAATTCGCCAAAGCAAAGGCACCATTGCTGTCAGTAACCCGCATAGTAAAGCTAAACGGACCAACGGTAGTTGGAGTTTGAAGAATTCGTCCGGTTGATACGAGGGTTAATCCATTCGGGAGGATACCACTCCCAGCTTCCAAGTTCCAACTATACGGTGGGCTGCCGCCGGTTGCGGTCAGAGAAGCATCATAACTGGTACCCACTTGCCCCTGAGGTAACGACGCAGTGACAATTTGAAGACCACTATTTGCCGTCACAAGGAGCACCAGCGGGACTTCTGCGAATGCAGATGTTGCATCTGTAACCCGAACCGTAAAGCTGTATGTGCCCGCAGTCGCGGGCGTGCCAGAAATAATCCCAGTTGAACTCACGCTCATTCCACTGGGCAGCACTCCACTTGGCTGAGTGAAACTGTAGGGCGAAGTACCGCCAATCGCAGAAAGGTTGGAGCTATAGAGCGTACCCTGAACTGCCGGGGTCAAACTTGAGTTCGTCAGCGTGATCGCCGAGAAGCCCGGCAGAGCAAACACAAACGCAAGCAGGAGCGTGGTGGTGAGATTGAGGAGTTTCATAAATTAATGAATAGGTCTACTGACTTTCAGCATAGATCATCCGATACTCTTGATATTCACCCATGCGAAACTGTTTCACCTTTTGTTTGCTGCCCATTTGCCTTGTAGCGGGAGAGCTTGAAAACGCGCTGGAGAAGCGCATAGCCAAAGACCCTGTCAAAGTCTTCCTCGCAGCCAGGAATTTGAAGACCGGGCAGAGTGTTTCAATCCGGGGAGCAGAGCCTGTTCGCACTGCCAGCACGATCAAGCTGCCCGTGCTTGTCGAGATTTACTCACAAGCCGCTGAGGGCAAGTTGAACCTGGATGAAGAGTTGGTGATGCGGCAGGCCGATATGGTTTCTGGCAGCGGAGTGCTTCGCGAATTGAGCGCAGGCACCAAGCTCAAGTTGAGAGACATTGGGAACCTCATGATTGTAGTGAGTGACAATACAGCCACGAACATGCTCATCCAGCGGATCGGTGCCGATGCCGTGAATGCGAGGATGGACAAACTGAAGTTACCGGGAACTCGGTTAATGCGCAAGATCCGCGGGGACGGCAAGCAGTTGAAGGCAGCAGAGGGCTGGTCGAAGGCGGGACTACTGGAGGAGAACAAGAAGTACGGTATCGGCTCCTCGACTTCTCTTGAAATGATCCAGTTGCTCGAGATGCTCGAATCAGGCAAGCTGGCGGGGAGCAAGGAGATGATCGAAATTCTCAAACGTCAGCAGTACAGCGATGGGCTAGGGCGGAAACTGGATGGATTGACTATTGCCAATAAGACCGGCTCACTGGACCATTTGCGTAGCGACATTGGCATCGTTTATACAAAGGCTGGCCCGATTGCGATCGCGATCACAGTGGAAGATATTCCTGGTATCGATTATGGCGAAGACAATATCGGCTTGTTGATGATTGCCGATTTGGCAAAGCTAATTGTCGACGGGCTTAGCCAGGCACGTTAGGACTTCAGGCCGAGCGCCTGATCGAGCGAGGCAGCCTGGTTGTCTTTCTGCGCCATGCCATTGAGGAGGTTACGAATGAATTCATCCATGTCGCCTTCGGCAGGAGCGCGGATCACCGTCCAATCGAGCGCAAGAGGCAGGATGATCTCGTGACCTTCATGGTGAGTGTTGAACACGTTCTTCTCGCCAGATAACTTGCGCAGTGCGTCGCGATGGAAATCGAGATCCAGGTTTTGGCTATCGATCACAACGAGACACTCCTCACCATAAGGGGTAATGTCGTAGGCCGCCGGCCAGCGGACCAGCAAAATCTGAATCACATAGTCGAGCATGCGCTGGGCAACCGTATTGCCGTAGCGACCCCGCACCGCCTTGAGGCGGCGGATCCTCAAAATTGACAGCGCAGGACCAGTCGTGTGTTTGGGTGGCACCTTGGCGCGAAGCGTCGAGATGCTGCGGTGCAACTGGGACATATGGTCGAGCATCGCGGATTGACTGACTTGGTGATTCTGCCGGGCATGGAAAAGCTCTGAGCGCAGACTGGTGAGGCAGGAATCGAGGTGTTGCCTTAAAACATGGACATCGTCAAGAGTATGACCAGCCTGGAAGTTGTCCCGAATCTCTTCCATCTTGCCCAGGAACTCTTCCTGGTTGCCAGAGTCGGTATGGAGAAGTGTGGCCAGAGCACGGATGCTGGTGGCAAGGTCAAAACCTACTGCATCAATGCTTTGGCCGAGTTGTTCGAAATAGTGCTGTACGGCACCACAGGTATGGCTACTCGTCTCAAGAACCGCAGCCTCCCCCTCGGCTTTCTCAACGGCATAGGCCAGCGCATCCAGACTGGCAGCCAGTTCAACGTAATTCAGCCCTTTGGCCCGAATCAGATTCAGCTTGAGCGCCTGAGACAGTAATCCTAAGGCTCGGGCGCCGTCTTTGGAAACGGGTGCTGGAGCAGACCGTGAAGATTGGAAAATCGAGATCATTCGTTGAAACCTTGGATTTCTTATCGAACAAACTCATCCATTTGATAGTGTTTTATAGACGTGGCAACCTCAACACTCGCACCCACAGGACAACCGATCAGCGCGATCAGTGAAGGCCGTCGCTGGACAATCCTGACCCTGCTTTGCATCGGCTTCATGATTGCCTACTTCGACCGGGTCACTCTCTCGGTCGCACTAGCCGACAAAGACGGATTTTTAAGCTTCTTCAAACTCAGCAATCCAGACCGGGGTTTGCTCAACAGCGCCTTCTTCTGGAGCTACGCGCTGCTTCAGATACCGGCCGGCTGGCTGGTGGATCGCTACGGCGTGAAATGGACCTACACAATTGGCTTCCTGCTCTGGAGCATCACCAGTGCGGCCACGGCCTGGGTCTCCGGCTTCGAAGTTCT
Organism: uncultured Bryobacter sp.; assembly: GCA_964653845.1. Lineage (GTDB taxonomy): Bacteria > Acidobacteriota > Terriglobia > Bryobacterales > Bryobacteraceae > Bryobacter. The sequence continues at coordinate 30,721 of CAZZGS010000001.1, read as the reverse complement.
CTTCCTTTTGCGGATCCTTCTGGGCGTTGGCGAAAGCGTTGTCACACCGGCAGCGATGCGCTGGATCCGCTTCAACTTTGACGAACGCCGCCGTGGCACTGCCGTAGGCATTCTGATGGCTGCCGCCAAGGTGGGCCCTGCGCTAGGAAGCTTTCTTGCTGTAAAGCTTTTGGGTAGCGTTGGCTGGCAGATGATGTTTCTCACGATTGGCCTCGGGAGCATGCTCTGGCTCGTGCCTTGGCTCTTTCTCATGAGCAACGACGATCGCGCCCGTGAAAAGCAAGCAAAACAAGCCGACGGCGGCAAAGACATCAGCTTTGGCACCGTCATGGCCAGCCCGGTCATCTGGGGCACTATCGTCGGTACCTTCTGTTATCAATACTTCGTTTACTTTGCCCTCACCTGGATGCCTGCCTACTTCAAGGAATCGTTCAAAATGTCGCTTAACGACAGCGGCGTCTTTACTGCTGCCAGTTTCATGTGTATGGCCGTTGTCGCCACCCTGGCTGGCTTTGCCGCCGATGCGATGATCGGAAAAGGCTACGACGCGGTGGCAGTGCGTAAGGGCTTTACAGTGGCTGGCTTTCTGACTGCGGGCGCAGGCTTGGTGACGGCACTGAACACTCCACCCGAGATCGCCATGTGGATGGTGATTGCCTCCCTTGGTGGCCTCGGTCTCACAACGGCTAATTATTGGGCTCTGACGCAAACCCTGATTCCCGGCGCGGCCGTTGGCCGCATAGTCGGTGTACAGAACTGTGCGGCCAACGTGCCGGGTATTGTGGCTCCGATCCTGACGGGTTGGTTGATCCAGACCACGGGAGGTTATCAGGGTGCCATCATGGCCGTGCTTTTCTTTCTCGGCCTTGGCGTCACCATGTACCTCACCGTGATCAAACGCAAGTATGCACCCAAAGCTGCATAACGTCTACTTCGCTTCGGGAGTGTAGTTGAGGTTGGGCAGGCTTCGGTAGATCGTCGCTTCGGTATGCGTGATCATCGTCGAGCGCTTGGCCATCGCAGCATCGTAGGCGGGCTTGCCCATCACCTTCAGCAACGGAAGCGGCTCATCGAAATGCGCCATGCTGTCCATGCCCACAGCGCTGACAAACATGTTCGTTGTCGCTCCGTATCGCACGCGGCTATTGAGATAGACCTTTGCGCCAGACTTCTTAACCGTAGGCCCAATCTCTTTCTCCACCCATGCTGCGTATTCCAGCATCTTTTCGGGCTTGATCGTGCTGCGCAGCGTGCGGATGTATTTGGGCATCGTGTTGCGGTCTGCGACCACACTCGCTTCGGGAATGAGTTCGTCAATGACAGTCTCAGTTGAATTTGAATACTTCATCACCCGCGCACGCGCTAGCGCCACCTGGGAACTCAACTGCAGGCCAGTCTCGTCCATGTCTGCGTAGTTCTTGTAATAGCGCACCAGAAGGATTTCATTTGGGCCGCTGGTGGACTGCCACCAGGTCTGCCGGCGCGGGTGCCCCATCTTCTTCATCGCTTCTTTATCGGCTTCTACCGCAGCCATGAACTCGCTCACCATATCGGGCTTCACATGAAAGCGCAGGATGCGGCGGAAATTGCCGTCCTGACTCATACCCGGCACGGCACTCAAGATCAACACAGACGTGATCATCAACCACTTCATTCGTGTGTACATAAAGCATCTCCTCAAAGAATCCGGTCCCAGGGAAAGGCTTGAGCCCGAGGATCCGTTCACTCTCTAAGCGATACGGCAGCGGCAGATCCGCCAAAATCTTCTATACTGTAAATACTTACAGTATTCATGCGCAGCATCATCCATTGGGACGGAGACGGTTTTTTTGCTTCGATCGAGCAGGCGGCAGACAAACGCCTGCGTGGCCGCGCCGTAGCCGTGGGCGGTGCCAAGCGTGGCGTGGTGCTGTCGGCCAGTCTCGAAGCCAAACGCTACGGTATCCGGCCGGGCACACCGATGCAGAAGGCCCGCCGTATGTGTCCCGCCCTGCTGACCCTGCCGGCCCACTTCGATCTTTACGAGCGTTTCAGCGAGCAGATCCTGATGCTGTGCGAAGAGCGTACGCCGCTGGTGGAAGCTTCCGGCGCAGGCGCTGCATGGCTCGATCTGACGGGAACGGAAACTTACAACGGCCCGGCACTGCGCTATGCCCATGAGCTAAGACAAACCGTAAGCAGTTGGCTGCATGTACCGCTGAGCTTCGGCCTTGCTTCGAACAAAACCGTAGCGCGTATTGCGGCCCGTATCCGCAAGCCCCATGCGCCTTACGAGATCATGGCCGGCGGAGAATCCGCTTTTCTCGCCCCACTGTCGTTGCGCTGGCTGCCGGGGATCTCGAGCGAACACGCCGACACGCTGGAGGTGGCCGGGCTCAAGAGGATCGGCGATTTGGCTCGGGCACCACTCGATGCCACCTCAATGATCCTCGGGCGCAATGCACTGAAGTTGCAGCGTCGCGCGCAGGGAATCGATGAATCGCCCGTTGGAAAAACAAAGTCAGCCACAGAGACCTCCTGGCGCGAGAACATCGAGTTTGCCGAAGACGTCTGGGAAAACGCGAAGCTGCTGGCCGCCCTGCGGGCACTGCTCGAAACACTGATGCAATCGGTTCGAGCCGACGGAATGGAAGTACGCAAGTTGAGCCTCGGCCTGCGCTACACCGATCGCGAAGAGAACGAACGTAGTGTCACGATCCCAGACCCCAGTGCGGTTGAGGCAGACTTCTACACTCACCTGCCGGGCTTGCTTAAGCAGACCTGGGAACGGCGGGTGCGCTTGCGTGCGCTTTGGTTGCGGGCCTCACGCGCGCACGCACCGAGTCCGCAGATGAGCCTTTTTGATGTCACACCGGTGCGCCAGAATCGCGAAAAGGAGCAGCGTCTGGCAGTGGCGATGGATCACCTCAAAAAGAGTTTTGGCAATCAGGCCGTACGGCGCGGTGTTCTAGCCGCTAAGCCGTGACGGACAACTGCGTCGATTTGAAGTTGTAATCAGACGACTGCCGATAGGCAAAGCTGTAATTTTGAATGCTGCCGAGATCGCCTGTAGAAGCAACCTGCTTCTGCGCCGCTTCAAAGTCGCCGCTACGGGCGCTTTCAAGACCACTCGACAACTTCGACACCAGATCGGTGATGTCTTTGAGTTCGGCCTCGCTCAGATCCCCTTCCAGGCTCACCGATAGCTGGGAACTCTCTTTGGTGCGTGTGCGCGTGGCCTCAAAGCTGCCATTGGGGCCATAGAGTTTGGCCTGATCCACCTTGGTGCTCTGCTTGTTACTGAATGAGATGGTCACCTTGTCGCCTTCAGCGGTGGTGAGGGTGAGCGAACCTTCTTCGCTCTGGCTCGTGCGCAGCTTCGTGCGTTCGGCCCCACGAGTACCCGCACTGGACTGGCCTTCCCTGGCCTTGTCCGGGCGAGATCGCTCTCCTGATTTTTCTACTGCACGTTCTGCAATGCGTGGGCGGACGGGACTAATCCCATCCACTCGGGAAATCGACAAGTTGCCGAGAGCCATGAGTCACATCCTTCAGAAACCGTATCGGTCCAAAATGGAACAGCGCGAGAAAAATGTTTCATTTTGGCTATACTGAGCGGATCATGAGACAGCAACTTTTGTGTACTTTCCTCTTCCTGGTCGCTTCCCTGCTGCTGGCGCAACCTGCGGCCGCGCCCTTTGTTCCGGCAGATTTTCAGGTTCCCGAACTTTACGTATCCATGCAAGGCACCTTCAAGCTGAAGCCTCTTGGCCCCAACTACGCGAACCACGACTATGCCGCCTATATGAGTTCGATCCAGCACCTGCAGAAGACCTTCACCTTCTCCACGTCCTGGCCACATGTGGGTCTCACCATGGCCGAAGCCATAAAGGATGTTGAAGGCGAAGAGGCTGATTTTAAGGCACGCCGCAAGTTCACCTACGCCGTTCTGAATCCGGTCGAATCGCGTGAACTCGGCTGTGTCTACATCAGCCCCAGTAGCAAGCAGGGCTATGATGCCACAGTTCGCATGTGGGTGACAGAGAACCAGTTCGTGATTGGCTTTGAAGACCGTCTCTATTCGGAAGTCAAGGCCTGGATCAAAAGCCGATGGCCATTGGGAAAGGTTGCTTTCATTGGCCGTGAGATCTCGCGCGAGGAATTCCGCAAGCTACCCGACAAGCCCAAGCCTTAGGGCAAGAGCCACCCCTGGCCACTCATCTTCAATTATCGAGTAGAAGACACTTGATCGCTGGTAGCCATCGGCATAGATGAAGTCCCTTCGCAGAACCCCTTCTCTCACCGCGCCCAATTGCTCAATCGCCCGCTGCGAGCGAAGATTTCGCAAATCCGTACGAAACTGTACCCGGATCACGCGCATTTCCTCAAACGCATAACGCAGCATCAGGTACTTGGCGTGACGATTGATGCCCGTCCCTCGAAATGAAGCGCCCAGCCAGGTGCCCCCGATCTCAACCGAGCGGTTGGACGGGTCGATCAGCCGGAACCGCGTAGAGCCCGCGATCTGCCCGCTTTTCCGGTCTACGGTCACAAAGGGGTAGTCAATTCCCTTCTCCCGGGCTGTGATCGCCTCTTCGATCCAGGTTTGCATCCGCTCTGGGGATCCAAGACTCCCGGTGCGGAAATACCGCCACATTTCATCTTCCTGAGCTTGAGCAAGCAAGCGCCTCAGATCGTGGGTTGCGAGGGGTCGTAGCGTCACGATTTCGTCTTCCAGTGGGGTGGGATGCGGGATCAAGATCCAGAATATTACGATTTAATACGAACAAAAAGCGAAATTCTGCCCCTAAGTGATTCACCTTAGATTTTTTCTCAGAAAAAAGGTTGACCCCTAGGGAAAACCTGAGCATAATTAGGCTGTTGTATCTAGTTCCAAAGTTCTATCACTAGGACTGAAGTTCTAAAGTCTTTTACTGGAGGCAAACAAAATGTTCATCATTCCTATCGTTCTTCCTGACGGGGATATCATTCCTATCGTCCTTCCTGATGGGGACTAGTTTTCCATCGTTGTTCCATTTTCAGAACAAATTTTTAGAGCCACCGTTATCCTTCTTAGGAATTCAGTTTAAGATGGAGTGACCGGTGGCTTTTCTACCTTCATTACACGATACATTGAGCAAATTCGGTCCCTTGCTTGCACTTTTGCTGCAAGCCCTGGTTTTGTCACGTTTCCTGAATGCCCGAAATCGTGATTATCCGCTCGCTATTGTTTTCTCCCTCGTTCTCTTCCTTCTCACCATTGCAGCCTACTTCTTCGATACCTTCCGGGAACTCCTCCCACGAGACGCTAATACCACCTTTGACCAGAAATTTGTCCTGACCTATTCTGCGGCTGATTTGTTTATGCACGTGCTGCTCTTGGCGCTAATGCTTCAGTTGATTCGAAAGACTCTACGAAGCCTGGATCTAAATTCTCGTATCATAATTCCACTTGCGCTGATTTCCTTCCTTGTGGCGATCACAGCATTCAATTATTACGGTGGAGCCTTGAACAGGAAGACCCTGTTTCAAACCCGGCAGGTAGTGAGCTTCTGGATGGTTCTGCTGAATCTTTACTGGTGGACATTGCTATTGCGCAAGCGACAACTCGACCGGCGGGTATTGTTGCTCAGCGCTGGCATCGGCCTGATGATGACGGGCCAAGTCATTGGAGACGGCATCGCCTCAATTGCCGGTTTCAGAGACTGGGTTGCCGAGTTAGCTAACCTGGTCATGTACGGCACACACTTTGCCTGTCTCTACACCTGGTACAGCGCATTCCGGCCCGGGCTCTCGCTCGCATCACAGCCCCATAAAATGGATCAATCTTTGACCTGAGCGGCGTCTGTCGATAGACTATGAGCGAGGTTAATCTCCCCGTATGTCTCCAGACAATTTGAACCGTCGCTACTTTCTGATGAGCGCTGGCGCCCTGAGCGCCGTAAAGTCTCTCGCCGCCGCCAAGCCCGCCACGGGCCGCGTGGTTGGCGCCAATGACCGTATCAACGTCGCCGTAATCGGCGCAGGTGGCCGCGGCTTCTATGTCGCCCGCGAATTTGATAAAGCCGGCAAGGGTGAATCCAATGCCCAGATCGTCGCCGTGTGCGACGTCTACCAGAAGCGCGTCAGCCGCGCTAAAGAACAGTTCAAGTGTGATGGCACACTCGACTATCGTGAAATCCTGAACCGTAGCGATGTCGATGCAGTGATCGTTGCGACTCCCGACCATTGGCACGCCACGATTGCGCTGGAAGCAATGGACAAAGGCAAAGACGTCTATCTCGAAAAGCCGATGTGCCATACGGTGGACGAAGCGCGCCGACTGACAGAGACTGTGCGCGAAACCAAGCGCGTCCTGCAGGTTGGCTCTCAAACCACCTCCGGCGACCAGTGGGCCCAGGCCCGCAAGGTGATCGCCGATGGCATGCTTGGTAAGATTCTGCTTTCGCAGGGAAGCTATCACCGCAACTCGATTGAAGGTGAATGGAACTGGCCAATCGACAAGGAAGCCGGCCCCGACGGCAAGGGTGAAAACTTCATCGACTGGAAGATGTGGCTTGGACCTGCGCAGAAGCGGGATTGGGCCAAGGACATGGGCCAGGATCGCTTCTTCCGTTTCCGCAAGTATTGGGATTACTCGGGCGGCATCGCCACCGACCTCTACTATCACGTCGTAGCCCCGATGAACATCGTCTGGGGCGAGCCGCAATTCCCGCACAAGGTCATGGCCGGCGGCGGCATCTACGCCTTCGACAAACTGCCTGAAGATCCTACTAAGGCCGACCGCGAAGTGCCCGATACTTTCAGTCTGATTGGTGAATATCCCAAGGGCCACTCGCTGGTGCTCTCGGCTTCGATGGCCAACTCGCAGCACATCCCGGGCCTGATCCGCGGTCATGGTGCGACGCTGACGATGGTTGACCACGGTCGCTTTGAAGGCTATTCGCCGTTCATCACGGTGAAGGCTGAAAAGAGCCGCGGCAAATTCATCGTGCCTGAGCTTGAGGCGAAGTTTGAAGGCAAGGACGAGATCAAGATTCCAGTGAAGGAAAACAACACGATGCAGACGCACGTGGGCAACTTCCTGAGTTGCATGAGAACTCGCCAGAAGCCGCAGCTCGATGTCGAAACCGGCGCTCGCGCACAGGTGCTGATCACCATGGCGGTGAAGAGCTTCCGCGAAGGCAAGACCATGTACTTTGATGAAAAGACCTGGAAGGTTTCCGACAAGCCGGTCAAGGCTTAGTCGCTTAAGCGGTAAGAAAAAAGAACCCCGCCACACGGTAGTGGCGGGGTTCTTCTTTTTGCAGTTATGAGTCTAGAGTGCACCGTCTAGATAAGTGCCGCTCACCGTGGCTTCACCGATCACGAAATCTTTTGCGAAGGCACTGACGCCAAAGATCCCGTTCAACGCTTTAGCAGCATCGTCAGTGAGGGTCAAGCGCGCTTTGATTGAGATCGTGCCCGCAGTGCCGGCATCTGCCGTTGCGTCGTAGCTTTTCACTTCGGGTGCTCCGCTCAGGGTTAGCGTGAACAGAGGCACCCGGCCAATTACATTTTCATTGACCTTTACCAGCCCGGTGAGTCTGGGGCCGGCTGCAAAATTCTCGATGATGAAATCTGACAAAGTCACGAAAGTTGAGCCAGCGCGCAGGCTCAAGCCACCTGTGTGGACGATTTGAAGTCGCAAGTTGCTGGTATCGATTCTGGCGGATGGAATCTGAAATGTAGCCGTAGCCACGCCGCCGCTTACAGCGAGGTTGCCAGCCTCGAGTCCGCCGGGAGTCACCCCGAGAGAGGCGAGGGCACTGACAAAGGAGCCGGCGAGCACTACCGAGGTCTGGCTGGCACCGGGAACGAGTTCATAGGTGGGCTTGGCTGATAGCGAAGCCACACCAAGGGCAAGAGCGAGGAAGGTTGTATTGGTTCTCATGATTTGCTTTTCCTTTTCTTAGAGAAGATTCAAACGTTCGTCGATGAAGGCATCCACATTCGCCGTTCCGATGTTCAGCCCACGGGAAAAAGCGGTGACCTTGAAGACACTATTCAAGGCTGCGGCCGCTTCGCCCGAGAGCGCAAGTCGGACGCCAGCCAAACGGAGCGATCCACCGAGGTTGACATCCGAGCGGGAGAAGTTCAAGGGACGAGCACTGGGGCTCTCCGTCAAGGTCAGGTCAAATAGCGGCACTTCGCCAACGATCGAATCGTTAGCAGTCACAATCCCCTTTAGCCGCAAAGCACCGCCTGTTACATTCTCAATGTTGAATTGAGAGAGAGTGACACGGGTGTCGCCAGCCTGCAGGGTGAGTCCGCCGGAATGGATCAGCTCAAGGCGAAGAAACCCGGTATCGACACTGCCATTGGTGACGGGGAAGACCGCAGTTCTCTTTCCATTGCGGTTACGGATTGCCGCACCCGAGACCGAAGTCACGGAAACGCCCAAACTCGTGACCGCATTCAGAAATTCTGACGATAGCTCTACTACCGTTTGACCAGATCGCAGTTCCAGGGTTGGCGCAGCGATTGCATGCGGAATCATAATGGCAGCCACGGAGGCGCACGCTGCCCTTAGAAATGAAGTTCTAAGCATAAATTATCCTTTCAACTTAATGTCCATCGTGTGGACTAGCAGGATGACAAGGCAACTTGGATTTTAGTTTCCAGTAAAGTTTCGCTTGATAACCTTTAACCATGCAGTCACTTTTGTCCACGGCTCTGGCTCTGTTGAGTTGTGTCGCTTATGCCGCAGCAACGAACAAACAAGATGAGGCGATACAGCGCATCCGGGAGCTAGAACAGCGTCTGGAAAAAGCCGAAGCCCTGATCCAGCAGTTGTTGGTGCGTTCTGCAGCGCCCCCAGTCATCGAGAGCACAAGCAGCTCAGTGGCCCCCGTTCCAGCGCCTGAAGTGACCCGATCGGAAGAACAGTCCATGACCGGCGTGCGTGGTATGCCGCAAGAGTTGCTCCCGAACCTCGGCTTGATTGGAGCCTCGAGCAGCTTCTCGGCAGGAGTCCATTCCGGACCTTACTCCGGTGGCCGAGGCACTTACCTGAGCGGTGGTGTTTCCCTGCCCCTGATGAAAGCCCCGGGTGGTCAGTTACTTTATGAATTCTCTGCCGGCCTCACAAGGAGTGATACCCAGTTGAGGATTACATCGAACGTCGCACAAGTGGCAAACCTGGCAGTATTGGGCCCGGGGCAACTGACCGACGCGCTGCAGGGAACCGGTGCCGCTCCCTTCCCCGTGCGGGTAGACAGCCAGTCCAAAATCGATCTTCTGCAGGTTCTGCCATTTGGGCTGAAGTATCAAAATACTAGTCTCAGCCGCTGGCGATTACGGCCTTATGTCGTGATGGGGTTTGGCCTCTACGTTACGATCAGCAATCAGACGACGCTCACCGGCTTGCGTAACGAATCTGCACTAACGAGCCTGTTTGGCAATGGAGCACCCTTTGGTGGAGCGCTCATTGGAGGTCAGATTGCAGCGGCAAAAGAACTCACCGCGCTCGGGATCCCTTCAGGTCAAGGCGGCATCTCACCGGGCTTCCAAACGGGTGGAGGACTGGAATGGCGCATGAAGCCACGCTTTTCCTGGGGCCTAGACCTGCGCTGGAACATGCTTGGCAGTGGAGCGAATTTTTATACAATCGCCCCGCGCGGCACATTCCATTTCTAGAAACTAGATCGCGCCGAAGAGCAACTTGTGTCCGCGGGCAACCACACTCCCGCCAACAGGCTCGTCTGTGATAGCAAAGCCAGTGGCATCATTGAGCGCGGGGGTTGGGGGAGATTGCAGGAATCCGCGACCCTGCGAATCCAGCTTGATAAGCCCTCCGCTGACAATGGAGGGGGAGCCTTTACGCAGGATCCAAAGCTGGTAGCACTTCTGCCCGGGCAGTTTGGGCAAATCATGAGCCACAACCAAAAGGCCGCCCTGCTTTGAATACAATGCGCGGGCAGATGAGTTTTGGGCGGCACGGTCTACACTGGCCAGTTCAACCTGCCTCATGCCGATGGACTCAATCGTCCGGAAAGCATTCCGGTAGTCTTCGAGGATTTTCCTCTGTGCAGCGGCCTCAACTTCAAGACCAGCGAGGCGGCCGGTCATCTGTTCGATTCTCTTATCCTTTGTCTGCTGTGCCTCAGCCAGGAGCTTTTGCTGACTTTGATACTGCGCCTCAAGTTGCTGGAGCTTCTCGCGATAGAAACTCAGTTGCCTGTCTTTTTCGGGGTCTTCCACCTTGACTACGACCGGTTCCGGCTGTACAACCGGAGCAGCCGGAGTGGCGGCAACAATAATTTCAACTGGCCTTTTTTGGGCCAGACTAAGCTCCAGCTCACGAATGCGCTTTTGGAGTTCTGGATTTGGATCGACAACTCGTTCGATTTCGATCTTCTGGGGGATGGAGACGGTCACAGGCACTGGCTGCTGGAAGCCCATCCATGCAGCAAAAGCAAGACTGGCGGCAGCTAGCATCCAGGGTGCCCAGTTGTTCTGACGGGGGGGCGGCTTAGGGGCGACGCTGGCTTTGCGAACGTATGCGGCAAGCTTGTCTTCCACCAGTTGGCCCGGCGCTTGACCGGGCAAACTTGCGCCGAGTGCCAATGCTACCGCCTGTGATTGCGAGAACAAGACCCTACACGGATCACAACCGGTACGCAGATGCGCGACAAGGGGAGCAGCCTGCTGGGGAAGCAGCGCACCTAGCGCCAGGCCATCCCAGTCAGCGTTCTGCATTTCACAATTTGAGTTCATTTCGACTGCAACAATCCGAGGCTCATCGCATGCTTGAGTTTTTGCATGCCGAGGCGG
>CAZZGS010000001.1:19565-19917 GCA_964653845.1 uncultured Bryobacter sp. | reverse complement strand
GGATTCTCCGAGTGTTTCGGCCAACTCAGGGTGAGTGAGCCCCTCGAAGTAGGACAATTCCAAAACCCGCCTTTGCTCTTCGGGCAAGGTGTCCAGGACCTGGCGCACCGAATGGATGGTTTCTGCGTCCAAACGGCGTTCTGTCAGCGACGCAAGTTCCACCTGAGTCTCTACATCAGGGTATACGTAGAAACTGGCCCTTCGGGATTCTTTTCGCTTATGATCCAGCGAAATATTTCTTGCGACGGTTAATAGCCAGGACAAAAGCTCGCCTTTTGACGAGTCGTACTTCTCGGGATGATCCCAAAGTCTCTGAAAAAGGTCTTGCAAGACCTCCTCTGCCGTACAGCGA
>CAZZGS010000001.1:0-19555 GCA_964653845.1 uncultured Bryobacter sp. | reverse complement strand
ACAGCGATCCAGCAGGATTCTCAGGACCAGAGCAAAGATTCTGAGGCGATAGCGGCGATAGAGAGCCATCAAGGCATCTCCGTCTCTCGATCTAACATGGCTCAGAAGATCTGCATCACTGAGCAGATTCAGATCAGGGGTCATCAAAGAGGGGATGCTTGAAAACTAAGCGGAGGTGTATAGAAATTCTGTAGTTAGAACCAGAAGCGGTAGCGGAGAGAAATAGCCCGGGGCTGCACAACTCGAGTACCGACAAAAGCACTCTGAAAGTTGTACAACGCAGTGCGATCCGTCAAGTTTGTGACCTGCGCCGCAACCTCCCACCGAGTGCGTTCGCCCGACCGGTGACGATAGCCGGCAACGACATCCGTGATGGTGCGTGGACGCACTCGCGCGGGGCTACCCGTCAGGTTTACGTAGGGCAGCAGATCGGAATAGTCGGGATCGGCCGCTACTTCTGCCGGATCTGACGGATTGGCGACCAAGCCCGAATCGTAGCGGGAAGAAACCGTGCCAAACCAGCCGAGCCGGCTTGAATAGGCAAGCAATGCGCTCACGCCGAGCTTCTGGTCGTGGTCAATCACAAAAGGCCCTTGAGAAAGAGCCTCGACAGCTTCATTGCCAATGAAAAGACCACCGGTAAAGGGTGGCGTAGATATTGCCCTTGCGTGAGTCAGACTGAGGTTTGCCGAGAATCCACGGCGCTGCCGGAACTCGATCCGGCCTTCTGTGCCGTTGACGCGGATGCTAGCCAGGGTGATCGGGAAAATGATGCCGGTATTGAAGAAGTTGTTGTTGTCCTGTTGATCACGAGCATCCTTATGATAAAAAGTACCCGCGATGCTGAGCCATTTTCCGGCTCCCTGCTGGAAACCGAGCTCGTAGAAATTCTGCCGTTCCGGTTGCAGCGTGACTGCGGCACTGCCCAGTGTCTGCCGAACGATGGGAGGCGCCAGTGCACCTGCCGCCTCGGAACTCGAAAGCAGCAGATTCTCGTTTGGAGGAGTCTGGTATAGCCGATTGTAGGCCGCCCGGAACACTGTATTCGTTTCTTTCAGGTGGTAGGCAATTCCCAGGCGCGGCTGCCACTGGCCACCGTTGGCCAGGAAGCGATAGGAGTCATAGCGCAGTCCGATGGTGGCAGTAAATCTACCCATGCGGAGATGATCCTGGAAGAAGCCACTCCGCATGCTACCGCGAGCCTGTGCAGAAAATTGGAAGTAGCGGCCACCCAGAGGCAGAGTAAAGGCAGCCAGATCCGGATCAAAAGAGGGATCGGTAACGGCAAATCGAAACTGTTCGCGCAGTGGGTAGCCCTGATAGTCGAGCCCCATCCGAAGTTGATGACGGCCCCAAACTTTTGAATAACGGGCATTGGCATTGAGCGTGGCCGCCCGCCGATCCTGCCAGGCCGTAACCGGCGTATCGCCATCACTTGGCAGCAATTGCGCACGCGATGGACGCCAGCTCAGGTTCACTTCTGTGGTGCTGGTGGCATCGAGAACATGCAACCAGGATCCGGCGATGCTCGCATCGCTCAGGGCCTGGCGCTGTCGCATCCCGTTCCGATGCTGACTACGAAGATTGGCACTCTCAAAGCCAGCTTGTCCACCCATCGAAAAGAGACGAATCGTATCGCGCCCAGAAGCCTGATAATCGAGCCTCGTGAAGAAGCGTTGCGAGTTGCCACCGTTGTGAAGATTGTCGAGCGAGACACTATCGAGGTAACGATTGCTCTTTACGCCAAGCACCATCGCAGTCCAAGACAGCTTGCCGCTTTCTCCTGCCATCTGTACTGTTTGACTCAGTGCATCGAACTGACCGGCCTGGCCGCTGAGGCTTCCTGAAAATTTACGCCCGAGGCCGAAACCCGACCTGGTTGTGATCTGAGCCACTGCGCTGACCTTGTTGCCATACTCGGCCGGAATGTTGCCTGTGTAGAGTTCCAGAGTTTCTACCAATGCCGGATCAATTGCATTGGCAAAGGCACCACCCAACTGATCGCTGATCGGCATCCCGTCTACGACGAAGGTCATCTGATTGTGAGCTCCTCGTGGATGGATTGCTCCGTTGGCATTCTGGGCAAATCCGGGGAAAGTCGCGAGAACCTGTTCTATGCCGCGCGATCCTCCGCCCTTCGCCAACTGCTCAATTGACTCCCGCGATATCAGAGTCCGGCTGCCGGTTTGCTCTGGATCGACGGCTACGTCGATCTTCTCCAGTACTATCAGGCTTTCGGTAGCACCTGCGATGGAAAGGGTGAATTCGATCTTCTCAGGTACATTTGATCGCAGGGATACCACTCTTTGTTGCGAGTCGAAATTCAGCGCTTGCACACCGATTCGGAAGCGCTGCCAGGGTAAATTGACAAAGCGCAAATGACCGTTGGTATCTGTCCGTCGTTGTTGCTCTGCCCCACCCGCATCGAGGCTAAGCGTCACCATGGCTCCGCCGATTGGGCCACCGGACGCGTCCCTTACAGACAAATCGAGAACGGCACCACTTTGGCCACTTAAGCACAGTACGTATAAAAATGTAGCAGCAGGTAATCGATGAAGCATAACGCCTACTTCGACATTACACTTAACTGTAGTTAACGTCAACGAGAATATACGGTTTCTAGCTGCGTTTCATTCGATCCAGCACCGGTTGCAGGGCGCGACGAGCCTCAGTTGAGTCTTGATCGGCTTCCGGCATCAAAGGATGCTCTTCGAGTGGATCTAAGGAGATATCGAAAAGACGGCCATCGCGGTAGAGCTTGAAGCGTTTGTTTCGGACCCACTCTTCGAGCTTGAATTGATCCTTGTCCCAACCGGGACGCGGATCGTGCCAGCTGTAGATCCAATCCCGAGGATTTCCCTTTTCGCCTTTGATCTGAGGTAGAAAGCTGCGGCCATCAAGAGCGAGGCTCTTGGGCGGATTGACGCGGGCGGCATCGAGCATGGTTGGCAGAAAATCAGTTGTGTCGATCAGGTCGTCGCAAACCCTTCCTTTGGGAGAGGTTCCGCGCCAATAACCCAGCAAAGGTACGTGAGTGCCGCCGTCGGTAGGAAGGCCTTTACCACCGCGAACGACGCGGTCGCCCATTTGAGAGGTGATCCCTAGCGGGGTGCCATTGTCGCCGAGGAAGAGAACGATCGTATTGTCGAGCGAACCTTGCTTATCGAGGCTGGCCAAGATTCGGCCCATGATGTCATCCATGTACTCGACCATGTCTTTGAAATAGGCGCGGTCATTCTTGAGCCGCTGGGTTTTCCATGCGTCGCTCTTAGGCGTCGGATTGAAAGGGTCATGAGTGAGGGCCATCGGGAAGTAGGCAAAGACCGGTTCCTGGCGATGGGAATCGAAGAACGAGAGCAGATGTTGCGACCAGTGATCGTCGCCGTACTCGTCTTTGACAGACTTGAAAAGCTTGGCGTTCTCCTCATATGTTGGGTCACCGTAGCGGGAGCCTTTGTCTTCGGTGTGGCCAGCATGCCATACCGAGTAGCTCTCGAAGCCCGCATCCTTGATGAGTTGGCCCTTCCCTCTCTGCCCGGGTTGATAATCGGGTGGGTTGTAACTCCAAAACTGCCACTTACCGGCAATCACTGTTCTGTATCCAGCACTAGCCATTCGGTGGCCAAAAGTGGTGGTTTTGGGATCCATGATGCCGAATCCCTTCCAGTTACGATTGTTATAAAGACCCGTCATTAACTGGACACGGGTTGGAGTGCACAGCGGCTGCGCGTAGCAATTGGTAAAGCGAACTCCATCGACCGCCATGCGGTCCAGATTCGGAGTTCGATAGGATGTCCCGCCGTTGGACCCCAGGCACTCGTAGCCGAGATCGTCGGCAAGTACGAGAAGTATGTTCGGCCTTCGACTCTGCTGGGCCGCTGTCAGGCTGACAGTGCTACTGAGCGCGGAAAGGAAGCGACGGCGATTCATCTCATCTAGTTAGCGTTTGCAGCGGCAGAAGCGCCTTCACCATTTGTAATGATCACACTTACGCCGGTAATTCCACCAGAGTCTCCACTGATAGTGAAGGGGATCGTTAAGGAAAATCTGCCGCCAAAGGGCTGACTGGCAGCACTGGCAAACCAAGCTTGGATCGCGGCACTTACGTTGACAGTCAGCTGGCTGGCAGTTGTCAAATCCACGTTACCAGAAGCCGTGAAGGTGATTCGGGCTTCGCTCAGTTGGCGCGTGTTGGTAGCACCTTCAACCCGAATCTCCAATCCGCTTCCTGTTCGAGTCAAGGTCAACGTCGTAATCACCGGAACAGCGCGGCGGATGAGAATCGAACGGGTCGGACCGGGCACCGATGCGCCAGCAAAATTGAGCACGCTATCGATGCGGATGGTGCCAGCGAGAGTTCCGGTTGTGATCGAAGAAAGGCCCGCGATCGTAACCGTAGTTGAGCCGGCTGGAATCGTGAAATCGAGAGTCCGAGACGCGGTTGCGAACCTTATGGCTGGATCATCAGCGCCATGAATTGAGTCCGGTACGAAGACCAGCGTAAGGCGCCCAGAGACGGGTACTCCAAACGAACTGGCCATGCGTAGAGTAAGTGGCAAAGTCTGGATCGCAGTAGTTGAATCCGGCAAGCCTTCGATGGAAAGAGCAGGCACACTCGAAGTGCCAATGGTGAGGCTCAAAACCTTTGAGGCCTTCAGGCCAAGGGTGTCGATAACTGAAACCTGAAATGTTGCCGTCCCGATCGTCTGAGGTGTTCCACTAATTGTGCCATCAGAGGAGAAGATCAGCCCTGCGGGTAGATCGCCGCTGATCGTCCAGCCGTAAGGAGCTCGCCCGCCGGTAGCGCCAAGGGTGGAAGAGTAAGCGACGCCTGCATTGCCATTTGGGAGTGATGCAGTCGTGATCGACAAGCGGTCCACTCCAGGAGGACGCACTTCAAAGGAGTAGCTACGTCGAGAAGTCGCTCCAGTCGCATCACTCACTTCGACAGTCATTGCGTATAGACCACTTCGAGAAGGACTTCCTTCGAAGTTGCCGTTGGACGGATTAAACTCCACACCGGGGGGAATCGCGCCGCTGATAATAGACCAGCTAAAGGGAGCGCTGCCCCCTTCACGAACAACGCCAATTGAATAAGGCTGGCCTTCGACGCCGTCAGGAAGCGAATCCGTCAGAATGATCAAGCCATCGGCCTTCACGCGCAGCAGGAACGACTTCGAAGCAGACGCTCCGCTGGCATCACGAACAGAGACAGCGATCGTAAATTGGCCAGCCGAAGAAGGTGTTCCAGATAGACTATCGCCGCTGGCGGAGAGGCCGGCCGGCGCACCGGTGACGGAGAACACATACGGCGCCTTGCCACCCTCGGCGGCAAAACCAGCGGAATACGCGCGTGCTACGAATCCATCCGACAAGGGGGAGGAAGTCGTAATCCGAAACGGCAAATTGCCATTCTCGATGGTCAGGGACAGGGCCTTTGTAGCCCGTCTCTGCGATTCATCGAAGGCGCTGACACCGAAGTTGAAAGTGCCCTCCTGCTCTGGGGTGCCGCTGATTGAACCGTCGGTCGAGTTGAAGTCAAGCCCGATGGGCAATCCGCCATTGGTCAAACTGTAACGAACCGCGCCCACGCCACCTCTCGAACTCACCGCTGCCGAATAAGCGGTTCCCGCTAGCCCATTTGCCAGCGAATCCGTTGTGATCGTGAAGGGCTCCCCGGTGATTTCAAACGTGCAACGAGCGGTAGCTGAGGTATTGGTTTCATCGACAGCCTGGAATTGTGCCGGGAATGTGCCGGCTTGCTGAGCACGGATGGTGAAGTTGCCGGAATTATCTAACTCAAGGCCTGGCGGTAGAGAGCCCGAGAACAATGACAGGCGATAGGGTGCTTGCCCACCCGTCATTAGAAACTGCCCGTTTGAGCTAACGCCGAGCCGGAAACTGGTAATCGCCGGACAGGCAAGAGTAAGTGTCGAATCCGATGCCACGATGGAAATTGTCTTTGTCGCCGAGGCACCCACGGCATCGCTTACTTGAAGTGTTGCAGCGAAACTGCCCTTCTTTGTTGCCCTGCCCGTGAATGAGCCGTTGGCCGCTACATTCAATCCGGCTTCCGGTGCAGCATTCAGGACTACCCACTGGTAGGGCGCTTGGCCGCCAGCAGCTTCCAATTGACCTAGATACGGCTCTGCAGCCTTGGTCTGAATTGGGCCCTCGGTAAGAATCCGCAGCGCTCCACCCAGGACTCCGATGGAACACTGCGTTTGGGTTTGAGCCTGTCGGGCGTCTGTTGCACCAAATGCAAAGATAAAGGCACCGGCTGTGGCCGGCCGGCCACTGATCGTTCCAGTTACTGCATCGAGACTCAAGCCACCGGGCAATTGTCCGGAAGCGATATAGAAACTGTAGGGTTGAGATCCACCGAGGATATTCGCTTGCGAACTGTAAGGCACTCCAACTTCGGCTTGAAGGCTGGGACAGCCTAGTCTGAAGTTGCCCTGAAAGACGACAAGAGACAAAGTGGCACCTGCGCGGCCGCCAGCGACATCGGTTACTTCTGCATCAAAGCGGAAAGTACCGGCAGTTGTCGGCACACCACGAATCGAACCATCAGGGCCTAAGGAGGTGCCGGGCGCAAGGGTTCCACCGGTGAGAGCAAAACGGTAAGGCGGGGATCCTCCGGCAGCACCCAAAGTAGCGAAGTAGTTCACTCCAACCGTCGCACCGTTGACAACATTGGAGGTAAACCGCAGTGGGTCGGAAATATTGATCGTGATTGAATAGTCGCGAAACGCCTGTTGTAAAACGTTGTCCCGCACGGTCAGTCGAAACGAGGTTGTACCGCCCTGAGAGGGATTTCCAGAGATTATTACCTGGTTGCCAACAACAGAGAAAGACAGGCCTGGAGGCAAGGAAGAAACTACGCTTGCTGTGTAGGGGGAACTTCCGCCTCCGATCTGAATGTTGGCCGAGTAATTGACGCCAACACCGCCATTTGGCAGCGTGCTCGTCTGAATCGTGAGCGGCGTGCTATTGATAACTGTAGTGTTACAAAGCGGACTTTGTGCTGAAGAAAATCCTGTCGAATCGGAGACTTGTAATATGTAAGTGAAGTTCGGAATGGCTGTCGACAGCGACCCTGAGACTAGCCCGGTGTTCCCATCTAAACTGAGTCCCGCTGGCAATGAGGTCTGGTACAAGGCGAACTGGTACGGTCTCCTGCCTCCCGAGGCAATCGCGGGTGAAGCATAGGCTTCACCGACGAGGATGTCAGTTTGGTCGGGGCAAGCCAAGTTCAGATTAGCGGTATTAGATTCTGAAATAGAAATCGAGCACGAGGCTATGATTGGGCTGAATCCGGGAATCGAAGCAGATGCAGTGAAGGGAAAGAGTCCAGTAGCGGAAGTGGAGCCCGAGATCTGACCAGTCGAAGAATTTAAACTGAATCCGGTTGGCAGGCTCCCCGATATGGAATAGGTCGGACTCAACGTCGAATTGAGACTGAGCCCCGAGCTGTAAAACCCGCTCGGGACGGCAACGGGCAATGGGCAGCGGAGGATCGGTTGAAAGTCGCGCGCCAGAACATAGATCGTCAGATCAAGATCGTTGGTCGTTGCCTGGGAATCCTGTGTCCGAATCCGAGCCGTATTGGTGCCGGCTGTCGTTGGAGTCCCGCTGATGCGACCTGTCGATGCTTCGAGCGTCAAACCGGCAGGTAGCGAGCCGGTTAGAATCGCATGGGTATACGAAGTGGCTCCGCCGATCGCACCAACAAAGGAGCGGTATGGGACCCCCAGCCTGGCAGTCGTCCGGGAACTGGTAGTTTGCACTGCGCTCTGAGGAGTAATACTGCAGCTTCTGGTGATCTGTTGCGCTTGAGCATTTGTTGCACGCACGGTAAAAGTGAAAGTACCAGGAGAATTTGTAGTTCCCGTGATTTGCCCATTGCCCGTATTTAGCGAGAGGCCCGTCGGCAGTTGCCCGCTCGTGATGGCAAAGCTGGTTGCGATAAAGGGGCTCGTAAAGAGGCTGTCATTGTAGGGTGAACCAAAAATTGCAAAGCCAATCGGACAAGAGAAATCTGTGACGGAAATGATGTAGTTGCGGGTGCCCACTGCATTGCTGCTGTCGTTGACTTGGATCGTGACGGGGAAGTCCCCGAGGCTGAATGGGTTTCCGGTGAGAACTCCTCCAATACTGAGAGTGAGGCCTGGGGGTGGTGAACCAAGCAGCGTAAAGGTATAGCCAGTGCCTGTGCCTCCCGTAGCCGTGATTGTCGTAGCTGGATAGGTTTGGTTGAGAACGCCGACTGGAAAAGAGTTTGTCGTCACCAGGGGAAGATTGGCGGTATTGGTGATGATAATTTGCGTAGGAGCGGTGGCAGTTCTATTTTGGGCGTCGGCCACAATGACAGAAAAGTTGAAGGTCCCTTGTAGTGAAGGCAGGCCTTGGATGATGGCTGTCTGGGAATTTAGGGTCAGGCCTGGAGGCAGAGCACCTGCAGAGACGGAGAACGAGAAGGGAGATGCACTGCCGCTGACCGAACTTGCAATCACTGCCGTAGAATATGCGGTGCCGACTTGCCCCTGCGGCAAGGTGAAAGTGGAAAAAGACGGGGGAAAATTGGATGCCTGGGGCCAGACGGGAATGGCCAAAGCCAATAATCCACCCAGTAAAAGTGTTTGTGTGATTCGCATGGATTTCATTAGCGGGGTGCTCCTGCAGAAGGCGTGCCAGGGTTGACGCCTACAGTGCCTCTTCCTGAGCCGCTATTGCGGGTCACCGCATAGGCGGTGCCAGCTGCTGCGGCGGCTCCAACAACAATTAATGCAGCGGTAAGACCTGAAATGGCTGCTCCTGCCGCTACTATATTTGACTGGCTCACTGCGAGCTGACCGAAAGACTGCTGAAAGTTGGCTCGAACCTGGATGTTGTATTGCCCAGACTGGCCATTGGGTTTTAATCCCCGGGCAGCAGCACGGCCGTTGGCGTCAGTCATAGTAGAGATCATGCGACTGCCATTTGAGCTAATAAGACCGGGTCCTGAATCAGGCAACAAGAAGACAACCGCTGCACCCGCAATCGGCTTGTTGTTCTCGTCGCGTACTTCGACGATCGTCTCGCGTGCAGTACGGCTTTTGATGTTGTTGATAGCACCCTCACCGCTAATCAGGACGATGTTGAGCTTGGGAGCACCAGTTGGTGATGGCGGCCCTTGCGCAAATGAACTCATTTGGAAGCTTAACAAGATTAGAATTTGAGCGAGAGACTGACGAACGTTAAGCGTTTGCATATCGTTCTATAAGAATATACTGAAGAAGAATTTGGAGGAATGGTAATGTTTCTGAAAATTAGTTTGATCGCGCTGCTGGGCAGCGCCTTGGTTTGGTCGCAAGAGGCAGGTACGGACTCTGGGCCGAGACTCACTGCGCGTGAAATTTTTTACGGGGCAAAGCCAACAGCACCGCCGCCTCCCGCTGTCACAGCAGCCGCCAAGAAGACACCTTCAACGCCGAAGCCGAAGGAACCGGTAGAGCAGGCTAAAAACCAGCGGCAGAGATCATCTGCCGATTCTGGTGAACAGCCATTGCCGGTAAGGCTGGCGTCGGACACAACTTCTCAAGGTGGTGGCCTGGCCATGCGTTGGACTATTACCGAATTGATGCCGGACGGGAACAAGAAGGAAGTGCCAACGTCGAAGTCCTTCAAGAGTGGGGATCGAATCAACGTACGCGTCGAAGTAAATGACTTCGGCTACTTATACATCCTCGCCCGGGGAAGCTCTGGAAAGTGGAGCCCCCTCTTCCCTTCTCCTCAGATCTCGGGAGGCGATAACAGGGTCGGTCCCAATCAAGCCTACACAATCCCTGCCGGCTTCGTATTCAAGTTTGACGAGCAGCCTGGGGAAGAGCGAATCTTTATCGTATTCAGTCGAAAGCCGGAACCAGATTTTGACGGTCTGATTTATAAAGTCGCGCCAGACCGCAACCCACTTCCAGCCGCTTCACCCACGGCACCGATCCGGCCAGCTCCGGGCATCATTCTCGCAAGCAACACCAACTTTGGAGATCCCTTTGTGGATCGTGTTCGCACCATGTACGCTCGCGATCTGATCGTCGAAAAAGTGGAAGGCGAACAGAAAAGTTCCAATCAGGGCCCACGCTTTGAGCACGCAGCCTATGTAGCCAGCAAGCGAGGGGATGAGCCTCGTGTGACGGCAGAAGTGACGCTGACGCACAAATGAAGCTACTGGTCTCAATCCTGATCTCAACTACTTTCCTTTTCGCGCAAAGAGCCGACCCCAAGAAAGCCCGCGACCTGAAGGTGGAGGCTGACCCATTTCCCGAGGGTGAGAGCCAGCTCATGACCAAGAAAGTGGAGATCCCGCGCAGCTACGCCATTGTGATGGGTGTGGGTGCCTACCAGAATTTGCCGAAAGACCTTCACCTCGCCTATTCCGAGCGCGATGCAGACGCTCTTTATTCGATCCTGATCAGCCTCGAAGGTGGAAACTTCCGGTCTGAGAATGTGAAGAAGTTGCTAGGGCCGAAGGCGACCTTGGCCAACCTGAAGCAGGAGCTCGAGGTCTGGCTGCCAAGCGTGGCCAATGAAAACGATAGGGTTTTCATTTACTTTGCCGGGCACGGATTTGTGCACCAAGGCAAGGGTTATCTGGCTCCTTATGACTTCAGCCTCAACAACATCGCTGGTAGCGGTTACTCAATGGAAGCGTTGGCCAAGACAGTGGGGCAAAAGGTCAAAGCCAAATGGAAGGTGCTGCTTACCGACAGTTGCCACTCGGGATTCGTCACCTCGGAAACACGTGCCGACAACTTGAACAACCTCTGGCAGAATCTCGACAAGAACATGTTCAGCCTGACAGCATCACGCGACCAGGAGCGCAGTTTCGAGTCACCTGATTTTGGAGGTGGCCATGGTGTTTTTACCTACTATGTCGTCAAGGGCATGGAAGGGGAAGCCGATGATGATCGCGATGGACAAGTCACGGCAGTGGAGATGACAGAGTATGTTCGCAAGAACGTCCGTGAGGCAACCAAAGGCAAGCAGACTCCGCGCTCGGATCGGGGAAGTTTCGATCCGGAAATGTTAATCGCATACGTGCCGTCCTACGCCACTGCGGCGCCTCCACCGGCACCGAAGTTTGGAACGCTCATCTTTGAGACCAACCGAGAAGAAGTTGAAGTTTTTGTGGATGGCAAGAGCGCTGGGGTAGCAAGCAAAGGCACTCCGTTACGACTGCCCGGCCTGCGGCCTGGCACGCACCAGATCCAGGGCGTGAAGATGGGCTACGAGCCGGACGGCCCTCGTGAAGAGATGGTTTATCCAGGTCAGGAATCCACAGTCAAAATCCAGATCCTGATTCCGCGAAAGCGTCCCAAAGCAGCAGTAGACCAGTTTGATAAGGGACTTGAGTTTTACAACAAAGGCTTCGAGCAAAACTACAAGAAGGCGGTGGAGCACTTTAGCCAGGCGCTCGCCGCCGATTCTACGTATAGCCAAGCTGCACTTTACCTCGGACGTAGCTACAACGCCTTGTTTGATCAAGCCAAGGCCAAACAGTACTTCGACACAGCAATCAAGATTGACCCCGACTATTCAGAGGCTCGCTCAAGCTACGGTGGGATGCTGCTCGACATTGGAAATGTCGACGAGAGCGTTCGCCAGTTTGATGTTGTCCTCAAGCGTAACCCCAAGGATCTACAAACCCTTTACCTACGGGCTCAGGCCTACCGCATCAAAGAGCGTTACGACGATGCAATCGAGAGCGCGCGCGCGGCAATCGCGATCTCACCCAATATCGCCGAGCCGCATTTCTGGCTGGCCGAAAGCTTGCGGATGAAGGGCAGCTACAAGGAGTCTCGCAAGGAATACGTTGATTATCTGCGCTTCAGCAATTTCGACTCCGGCATGTCAGGCAACCTCAACTACTATGTCGTCGGCTTTCTGATTGGGCAAGGAAAGCGCCGTCGTGCGGCACAGAAAGACATTTGGCAAGACCTCCGCAGCATGGCTTACTTCGGCCTCTGCGATTGTGCCTTCCGCGACAAGAAGCTTGCCGACGCAACACTCTTTTGTCAGAAGAGTCTTCAGTATGATCCTGACTATCCCTACTCGCACTACTTGAGCGGATTGATCTATGCAACCCAGGCTCAATCGACTGGATCGCTCGAAATCCTCGCCGTTGCCCGCAAACACTTCCAAAGAATGCTCACCCTCAACCCCGACATGGACGAAGCTAAAAGCGTCAAAAGTATGCTCGGGAGCTTTGACCAGGCACTTGCAGCAAGTCGCTGAAACTCAAACCTTGTGATACCAATAGAAGGATATGAAACGGTTCAGTATTGCGCTGCTATTGGGTATTTCAAGTCTCTGGACACAAACTGCAAACAATAAGCGCGAATTCTGGTCCTTCCGTACACCAGTCAAGACTTCCGACAAATCCATCGATGAGTTCCTACTTGCGAAACTGAAGGCCAACGGCCTTAGCCCAAACCCAAGAGCCGATCAGCGCACTCTCATCCGCCGTTTGCACTTCGACCTGACTGGATTGCCGCCTCAGCCGGAAGACTACAAGCGAAGTTATGAAGATACAGTCGAGCATCTGCTAGCCTCCCCGCACTATGCGGAAAGATGGGCTCGCCATTGGCTCGATGTGGTTCGCTTTGGCGAGACAGATGGGGGAGAGCATAATTACGAGCGGCTCCACGCCTGGCCTTATCGTGATTACGTCATCGACGCCTTCCGCAGCGACAAACCCTACACCCAGTTCATACGCGAGCAAATTGCCGGCGATCTAATCGAACCCACGAACCCCAAAATGATTGCCGCCACTGGCTTCCTCGTGGCTGGCCCATGGGATCAGGTGAGTGCGGAGTTGAACAAAGACAAGCTACTTGCTGCCGCAGCCCGAGTAGACGAACTCGACGATATGGCGACAACAACCTTTCATACCTTTCAGGCCTTGACAGTAAATTGCGCCCGCTGCCATGATCACAAATTTGACCCCATCCCCAGCAAAGACTTCTATCGGCTCACAGCTGTATATGGGGGCGTGACCTTTGGTACCCGGCGCGTCGCCAAAGAGGAAGAAATTAAAGCCTACGATGCTCAAACAAAGCCGATTCGCGACCGGCTGAACACGACTACCCAAAGGCTGGCAGATATCGAAGACCCGGTGCGAACTGCGGTGCTGCTCGATCGATACCGCGCCTTTGACCAGCAACGCATTTCGGCTGCCCGTCGAATGCCGCTAAATCCAATCTGGAATCGCAATGCTTTTGCTGCGGACAGATCCACCAAGCTTCGGCTGGTGATCACGAATCACCAAAGTGATCGTCCGCGACTGGAGCATCTCGAATTGCAACCTGCCGGGCTCAAGGTTGAAAACTGGGCTGGGAGTGTAAAGGCAACAGAAGATTCCCCTGTATACATCGAAATCGCCAATCCTGAGGCTAAAGCGATCGATAGGATCTTCTGGTGGACCGATCAGAAAACCGGCCGCAACACAGGCATGCCAAGGGTCTTCCGGCTGGAAGCATCAAACGATGGACAGAACTGGCACACTCTTTGCTCCTCTCTCGATCACATCAGAGATCTTGAACTGGACCTACCTCGCGTTAGCGAGACAGAGTTCGTTGCAAAGCTAGGGAAAGAGAAAGCGAGTCAACGGGCAGCTCTTCAGCAAGAACGTAAACAAATCGAAACCGATCTTTCGGCAATACCCGAGCCGATGCGTCTTTACGCAGCAAAGCCACATGCAATGGATAAGGCGTTTTTGCTGGATCGAGGCAGCGTCGCAAAGCCGTTAGAAGAAGTGAGTCCGGGCGCACTCAGTGCTGTTCGTCAGATCGATCCCAATCTTGGCTTGTCTTCCACAGCAACCGATAGCGAACGCCGCATTGCCCTTGCCAACTGGATCGCGAGCGATAAGAATC
Organism: uncultured Bryobacter sp.; assembly: GCA_964653845.1. GTDB lineage: Bacteria > Acidobacteriota > Terriglobia > Bryobacterales > Bryobacteraceae > Bryobacter. The sequence continues at coordinate 5,639 of CAZZGS010000001.1, read as the reverse complement.
CGCTTACGGCGCGCGTGCTGGTGAACCGCATCTGGTATAACCATTTCGGCAATGGTCTCGTCAATACGCCCAGCGATTTCGGACTCAATGGGGACCGCCCTTCGCATCCGCAACTCCTCGACTGGCTCGCCGTATCTTTCATGGAAAACGGATGGAGCGTCAAATGGTTGCACCGCCAGATTCTTCTATCCGATGCCTACCGGCAAAGCTCTGCCATGAATGAGCAGGCCTTTGCCGCAGATGGCGACAATCGCATGATTTGGCGTATGCCGCTGAAGCGTATGGATGCAGAGACGCTTCGTGATTCGATCCTGCATGCCAGCGGGCAGCTTCGCCTGGACCCGATTGGCGGCCCGAGTTTCTTCCTTCAAAAGAAGAAGGATCGAGGCGCCTTCATTTACGAAACGCTCGACAACGATGGCCCGGAGGTGTGGCGCCGAGCCATTTACCGTTTCGTTGTTCGTGGCGGCGAGCGGATCATGATGGACAGTTTTGATTGTCCCGATCCCTCTGTTGCCACTCCTCAGCGAAGCGTTTCAAACACACCCGTTCAGGCCTTGACGCTGCTGAACAACGACTTCGTTCTCAGACAGGCTGGTTTGTTCGCGGACCGCCTCAAGAAAGAAGCCGGAAGCAAGGCAGTGGATCGAATTCGCCGCGCCTACGAATTGCTCTACGGGCGCGAACCAAATGCGGCAGAGCTGAGTCTCGGGAGTCGATTCCTGGCCAGCCAGCCGCTTCCTATCTACACCAGAGCCTTATTTAACGCGAACGAGTTTGTCTATGTCCCATAAGAATTGCCAATCCCAGACTTCGCCCCTCACGCGCCGTCAGGCACTGTGGGAGATGGGCGGTGGCCTCGCCGGTATTGCCCTTGCTCAACTGCTCTCCCAGGACACCGCATCGGCTGCCCCGGCCAGGCTACGCATTCCAAAACCAGACTTTGCCCCAAAAGCCAAGAACATCATCATGATCTTCCTGCCGGGCGGGCTGAGTTCGATCGACACCTTCGATTACAAGCCGGAACTGGTCAAACACCACGGCAAAGAGACGCAGGGTGCCAACGCCATTACGCCATTCTTCGGCAAGCGGGGAACCTTGATGAAGTCGCCCTGGCAATTCCGCCCCAAGGGTAAGAGCGGCAAATATGTATCGGACCTTTTGCCGCAGATGGGCGAGCTTGTCGATGACATGACCTTCTTCCATTCGATGGTCTCGCGCAGCAACGCTCACGGCCCTGCCTTGTTTCAGATGTCGACGGGCTTCATCTTCCAGGGCTTTCCTTCGATCGGATCCTGGGTAAGCTATGGGCTTGGTTCTGAGAACAAGAACCTGCCGTCCTTTGTGGTGTTGCCAGATCGCCGGGGCTTCCCGCCCTGCGGTGTCGCCAATTGGGGCAACGGTTTTCTGCCGGCTTCGCACCAGGGAGTGATCTTCGGAGATCAACGAAACCCAATCGCAGACCTGCAACCCAAAGCAGGTGTGAACGCGAAAGCCCAAGCCGCCTCTTATGATCTTCTCAGCGCGCTCAACGAAGAGCATCTCAAGCACAACCCGGGAGAAGACGCCCTGGTATCGAGAATCAAGGCCTACGAGCTTGCCGCCAAGATGCAGATCAGTGCACCGGATGTAACTGACATCTCGGGCGAATCGGAGGCGACCAGAGAGAGCTATGGGCTCAACGATCCGATTACTCGCGACTACGGCTACAACTGCCTGCTGTCCAGGAGGCTGATCGAAAAAGGGGTCCGCTGCATTCAGCTTTATAACGGAGGCCACTTCGGCGAACCCCGCGTCAATTGGGATGCTCACGAAGACCTGGTTGCCAATCACAATAACAACGCGGCGATTCTCGACAAGCCTACTGCAGCACTCTTGCGTGACCTCAAGCAGCGTGGATTGCTCGATGAAACGCTCGTTGTATTCACCACTGAATTCGGCCGGCTCCCGATCAGCCAGGGCCTGGGCGAAGGTGGCCGTGATCATAACCCTGAAGGCTTTACGTCCTTCATGGCAGGGCCCGGCCTCAAGAAAGGCTTTAGCTACGGTGCAACCGATGAGATGGGCTACAAGGCAGTACAGGACCCCGTTACGATCTACGACTTTCACGCCACCATCCTTCACCTGCTGGGCCTTGACCACAAGAGCCTCTCCTGGTATCACAACGGCTTGCAGCGCCGGCTCACCGATGTTCACGGCCACGTTTTGCAACCGGCGCTGGCTTGATGTCGCGATAATGGTAGGGTGACTGATCTCATCGGGATGGAGCTTGCCGACCTCGAAGCAGCCTTTGCCCCGAACTACTCTAAATTCCACGCGCGTCGAGTCTATGATTCGGTCTACGCCCAACGCAGCTTCGACCCCACTCTGATCCCTGAGCCCATCCGCGATCAATTCCGAAGTGGTGCCCTCACTGAGGCCCAAAGATACGTCAGCTCTGACGGTACCGTGCGTTACCTGATGCAACTCCACGACGGCAAGACGGTTGAGACCGTCTTCATGACCGAAGGCAGCCGCGACACGATTTGCATCTCTTCACAAGTGGGCTGTCCCGTGGATTGCAAATTCTGCCTTACCGCGCTGATGGGCCTTGAGCGCAATCTCACTGCGGGTGAAATCGTAGGCCAAGTCCTCCATGTGATGCAACGACACAACCTTGCGCCCAAGAGCCGCACCATGAACATCGTCATGATGGGCCAGGGTGAGCCACTTATGAACCTCGACAGTGTCTTGAAGGCCACGCGCATCCTGATCGACCAGCGAGGAATCGGCATGGGTGAGCGCCGTATCTGTCTGTCTACATCGGGTCTGATTCCCAAGATCGAAGAGCTGGCTCAAGCAGCGATCCGCCCCAGGCTGGCCATCAGCCTCAATGCCTCCAGCGAGGAGCAGCGTCAGGAGATTATGCCAATCACCAAGAAATGGCATCTCGCAGACTTGCTCGAAACTTGCCGCAATTTCCCGCTCAAACCCAAAGAACACATCTTCTTTGAATATGTCTTGCTGGGTGGCGTTAACGACAGCGACGCAGATGCCGAGCGTGTCGTGGCATTACTTCAAGGTCTCACCTGCAAGGTGAATCTGATTCCGCTCAACCCTGGCCCGGGTATTCCTTACGAAACGCCCACAGACGAGCGCGTAGATCGATTCCAGCGCATCATCATGAAGTCCTTCCACTGCTATGTGCGCAAGCCCCGGGGCCGCGATATATATGCAGCCTGTGGACAGTTGAAGCTGGTGCAGCTAAGCTCACCAACCGCGTAAGGGTTTTTGCAAGAAACCAGAAATCGAGAAAAAGTAAATTGGGACGGGATGGCGACCTATCCTATAAGTATGCAGAAGCTGGCCTGGGCCTTCGTCGGATACCTGATCTTTGTCATTCTCTTCGGGGCCTGGGTGCGCATCTCAGGATCTGGGGCAGGCTGCGGAAATCATTGGCCGACGTGCCAGGGAGTCGTTCTCCCTGTCGAGCCCAGCGTCAAAACGATCATCGAATTCACCCATCGCATCACGAGTGGACTATCGGGCCTGATGGGTCTTGCACTGCTGGTTTGGGCCTGGCGCAAAAAGTCTCCGGCATTGCCGTGGGCTGCCGCGATGTTCTTTTTTCTGCTCGTCGAAGGCTTTATCGGTGCCGTGCTGGTAAAGAAGGAACTAGTTGAAAACGACGCCTCCATGAGCCGGGCGGTAGTGATCTCTCTGCACTTGGTGAACACAATGATTCTCATGTTTTGTGCGGTAGCAACTGCTGTAAAGGCTGGTGCGGAGCGATACCGCAACGCCTACGGTGGAGGCCTGATCTGGCTCGCTATGGCTGTGCTGGTGATCACCAACGCAACTGGCGCCGTCACCGCCCTGGGTGACACGATTTTCCCCATACAACCGTCTATGGGTCCCGAGTTGATCGCAAAGATCCGTGAAGACGTCTCACCCGGACAGCACTTCCTGATTCGTCTGCGCGTGGTGCACCCCGTAGTTGCAGCAGTTACGGCAGCGATTGTTTTTGGAGTGCTGAGTTTTCTCCAGCGCCGCAATCGGAGCCGATGGGCTTTGGCTGGTATGGGTTTAGTGGTGATTCAGGTCGCGCTTGGCGTGGGCAATATATGGCTGGCTGCACCAGGATGGATGCAGATCTCGCATTTACTCACGGCGCAGCTCCTGTGGGTCGCCATTGTCGCGGTCTGGCTGGACTGAGAGCTATTTCCTGCGGGGCTCAGCCTTCTCGACGGCGAGCAAGTTCTTCACACCAAAGACTCCTGAAACTCCATTAGCGAGAATATTCGCGCGGTCAGAATCAGACTTGTTGTCGACGATTCCAACGAGGATCACATTCCCTTCCTTTACGATGATGTGAATCGGGAAGGATCCGAGCGGTTCAAGAGTCCCGGCAGGCATGTTCCAACTTTCAAAGGGCCCACCGAAGAAAGCTCCACCGCGTCTTCGACTGATTGGACCACCGTACAAGCCGCCGCCCGGGGCGTAGCGGGACAATGCGGGATCCCGATAAATGGTGCCAAAGACTGCCCAGCGAATCTGGTCATCGTTTGGGGAAAGCGGCAAAACCTCGATCTCGTTTTCTACTTTCGAGATCCGCTCAATCGACTTCAGGCTGCGCTCGGCGTCATCCTTGAGCGTTGGCCGCATCGCATAACCGCCCAGGGTCACTTTGGTGTCATCGAGTTTGAAGGTTAGATAGTCGAAGCACCCGTAGTAAGGAAGCATGAGCAGTTCTTTACGGATCTTCTGAATCAATTCAGACTCGGTCTTTTGCGCAAGCAGTGGGGCTGCCGCGCCAGCTAAGAGTAAACATCTACGTGTCATGGCAACCCCATTTTATCGAGTCTTATGGCAGGCGTGTGGTCTGGCGAGCGGTCAACTGCCAAACACCTTTATCTTTCACCCAAACCATCAGAACGCTCAACGGAGTTGTCTTCGGCACACCCTTTTGGGCATTGTTCACCATCATCTTGGTCTGTACGATTCCGACGTTGCCAAACATGCGGTAGGCGGTTTCGGTCATGTCCATCGACTTGTAGACCATGTCGGGCGAGATCATCGCGGCTATCATCTGATCGCGGGTTTCCATCATCGCATTGGAATGCGAATAGGTCACATTAGGTGATGTGTGCTTTTCTAGCGTCGCCTTGTCTTTCTTGACGACGGCCGTCTTCCACTTCTCGATTGTCGCTTTTAGATCCTCTTCAGCGGAGGCGGCGAACATGTGGCATCCCGCCACAATCGCCAGCAGTAGTAATCTGGTTTTCATGCCGACAATCCTATCGCAGTGTGGCCGCGTCTGGATCGAAATGGTCCGCGCCAGCCTTAGCCTGACTAAACTCGACAAAAACTTTGTCGCCAAACGGAGATTCTAATGAACGTGAATTGGCATGGGGTCTACCCTGCACTGACGACGCAATTTCGAGAAGACGAAAGCATCGATATTGAAGCCACGGCAGCTCATCTTGAGAAGATGATCGCTGGCGGAATCCATGGAGTAATTCTCCTTGGAAGCGTTGGCGAAAACACCGCCCTGAGCTACGAAGAGAAGCTTCTGGTCTTACGCGAATTGCTCCCTGTAGTAAAGGGTCGCATCCCGGTATTGTCCGGCGTGGCCGAGAACACAACGCGCACTGCCTGTG